>MGTJ01000238.1 GCA_001799395.1 Desulfobacterales bacterium RIFOXYA12_FULL_46_15
ATATACAGCGTCTGCCTCGTCCTTCGCCAGTGACCGGCTGTCATGCCGAACTGCCCTTTAAATGCCCTGGCAAATGCAGAGGAACTTGAAAACCCGCAGTCCAGAGCGATCGATGTGACAGGGGTGTCATGGTTTGCCGCCAGGAGACCGGCCGCTTTTTCAAGGCGCAACCGCTGAATGAATGCAAACAGGGTTTCCCCTGCAAGGGAGTGAAATATGCGATGAAAATGATATTTTGAAAAACAGGCTACCTGTGCCAGTTCTTCCAGGTTGAATTCCTTTTCACGATGCATTTCAATATAGTCCATCACCCGGTTGAGCCTGGCTTTGTATTCCTTCATCCGCTGCAAAGAAAGAGATTTCATCATAGGCATCTTCATAAATCCTTATACAACCTTTTGAATTATTGACAAAAATAAGTTTAGCACATATATCATGCTCTATGTTTTTAAATAATCCAGGCAAAATACGCCATAATAAATATCTGATTACTTCATTTTAAATGAAACTGAGAAATATCATAGATCCCAGATCCCTGTCAGGCACCGGTTTTTTAAGTATCCTGGTCACGATTCTGATTATCACTCCCACCATTGGCAGTTTCTGGATTTTTACCGAATACCACAAGCAGAAAGAAAATCTTGTCAAGATCCGGGAACACTATATGGATATTTATAAAACAAGGCTGCAGGATGACATCAGCAATACCGTCAATTTTATCAATTATAAAAAATCCAGTGCCGATGAGAGAGTCAAAGCAATTATAGAGGAAAAGGTCCGGAATGCACATTCCCTTGCAGCCCATATTTACAACACGGATAAGCATCGTCTGCCTGAAGCCATACTCAGGTCAAGGATCATTGAAACTTTAAGAACCGTCAAATGGGATGATGGAAATGGCTATTATTTCATCCTGGATCAAAACGGAGTCATGGTCCTGCATGCAGATACCCCGGAATTGGAAGGTCAGGATATGACGGGCACAAAAGACGTGGACGGCCAATTCATGATCCGAGACATTCTTTCCCTTGCCCGGGACAAGGGTTCCGGGTTTTACCGGTACCTGTGGAGCAAACCCGGCTCTAAAGGAACCGGTCACGTGAAAATCACTTATGTAAAAAATTTTGAAACTTTTAACTGGATCATCTGCGCCGGGTTTTATGTTAAGGACATGGAAAAGAAAATAAAGGATGAAATCCTTGACCAGATATCACAATCTGCGGCTGATAAAGACCGGTATACCTTTATCCTTGGAAAAGACGGATTCTGCCTGAGCCACCCCTCAGCACGCTATCTGAAAAAAAATGTCATTCAGACAACCCCCCCGGACATTGGAAAACTCTATAAGGAACTCATTGATCTCAGTATAAAAAATGGAATGAACTATGTTGAATATCCTGTTGAAAAGCCTTCCACCGGATTAATCGCACCCAAACTTACCTATATGGTATTTCTCAGGGATTTTGAATGGATTATCGGAACCGGGGTATATCTTGATGATATTGAACAAATCATTGAAACTGAAAAAGAATCCTTTAATAACGAACTCAGACGCAATATCTTAATCATCAGTTGGTTTTCTTTTCTTCTTATCATTCTCTCCCTCACCCTTGGTTTTGTCATTACAAACAGGCTCTACCAGGGGATGAACCTCTTTACGGATTTTTTTAAAAAAGCTGCAACCTCAGACATTAAAATCAATGAAACCCGTTTGATCTTTAATGAGTTTAAACTCCTGGGACGACTGGCAAACCAGATGGTTGAAGACCGGGTGTCAAAGGAAGAGGCCTTAAGAAGAGCCATGCTGGAAACCGTGAATATCCAGAACATGCTGAAAAATATCACCGATTCCATGCCGTCAGCCCTGATTGCCATTGATCAGAACATGAAAATCATCCAGTGGAATAAAAAAATAGAAAAGACAACAGGAATTACAGCCAGGGTTGCGGAAGGCCGTTTGCTCACTGATTTGTTGCCCTTTACCCCAAAAGAAACCGAGGTGATTGAAAAAACCTTCCGGGACGGAATCCCCTATACCCAGGCAAGGGTCCTGGAAACAAAGGAAAAGGAAAAACGGTATGAAGATATTACAGTTTACCCCCTTGTCACCCATAGAGTAAAAGGAGCCGTCATCCGTATTGATGATACCACGGAAAAAGTCAGGATCGAAGAAATGATGATCCAGTCGGAAAAAATGATGTCCGTGGGAGGACTTGCCGCAGGCATGGCCCATGAAATCAATAATCCCCTGTCAGGTATTATCGGCAATGCCGATGTTTTGAGAAACAGGGTTTTATCCGATCTTTCCGCCAATATGACAGCAGCCGAAGAAATCGGTGTTGATTTTGCCCAGATCAAAAAATATGCAGAAAAAAGGGGCCTTCCCACAATCCTTGAAAATATCCGTCAGGCTGCCAACCGGGCTGCTGTTATTGTCAGCGATATGCTGTCTTTTTCAAGAATGAGTTCTTCTTCTTTTTCTTCCTTCAATATTGCCGAACTCCTGGACAAAACCATTGAACTTGCATCAACCGGCTATGACCTGAAAAAGAAATTCGATTTCAAAACCATCAAACTGACAAGACTGTATGACGCCGATATGCCGCCTGTCATGTGTGACGGAAGAAAACTCCAGCAGGTCTTTTTAAATATCCTGTCCAACGGTGCCCAGGCCATGGGCGAAACCGAGGCTTTAAGAGTGCCTGAATTCACCCTGAAGATAAGCTGTGACAGGGCAAGAGCCATCATTCACATAGAAGATAACGGCCCGGGAATCCCGGAGAGTATCCGGAAACGGATTTTCGAACCTTTTTTTACAACCAAGGGGGTCGGTGTCGGAACCGGGTTGGGCCTGTCCGTATCCTATTTTATTATTACAAATCATCATAAAGGCACCCTGGAAGTTGAATCAAAGCCTGGCAAAGGGACAGCCTTCATTATCAGGATTCCCGTCAACCCGGCGTGAGCGGCCTGTTCTTATTGCAGGAAATTGAACCAGCCAGGGAGAGACATAATTTTTTCAATTCTTTATTTTGGTTTAATAAGGGATCATCCAATACTTTTTCAAACAGCATTTCCTTTAATCTTCCGATTTCAGGAGACGGAGTGATATTCAAAAGATCGGATATTTCATGGCCTGAAATATCCAGGTCGTTGATATTAAAAGCACAGGATCGATGGATTTCATCAAAAAGTTTTTTAAGCCTGAATCGAATTTCGGAAATGGTATAGGGTTTCTTGGCAAGATTCCCTTTTTTATCGGCAATCCGCATCCGCATAAAATCCTGATAGGAAAGTCCATGTTGATTCAACATGGACAAGAGCCGCCGGGCTGCCCTGGGGGTTGTTTCAGGCGTTAAAGGCCGCATATGGGCTTTTATTAAGGCATTGATATAGGAAATGTCTTTTGCTGCAAATCTTAAACCTGTCAAATCTTTCACCACTTCCTGCGTATGATTTTCATGCCCGGCAAAGGTGAGATTCCCGTTTTCGATTGTTGCTGCATCGAATTTACCGGTGTCATGCAGAAACCCGGCCAGTCTCAGAGCCGGAAGCCTTGACGGCAGGGCATCCCCCACCAGCATGCAGTGTTCAAAAACCGTCTCCTGGTGATGGATACCGCCGTCAAGGTCAAAGCAGCGATCCAGGCTTGGGAAAATAAATGGTAAAAGCCCTGTCTGTTGGAGCGCCCGGAAGAACAGGGAGGGCTTGTCCAACATCATGGCCTTCATGATTTCATGACTGATTCTCTCCTTTGCAACCCCCATGGCAAGCAAATCCCGGCAGGCGTGTAAGGCGTCCAGGGTGGAAAGGGAAAAAGAGCCTTTCACAAGGGCCAGAAACCTGCACGCCCTGACCATCCTTACAGGATCTTCTTCTATTCGTTTCAAAGGGTCCCGGGTAAACCGGATAATCCTGTCTTCAATATCTTTTCTGCCGTTAAAAGGGTCTATAATCAGGTTTGAAACAGGATCAAAGGCCATGGCATTGATGGTAAAATCCCTTTTGGCCAGGTCTGACTCAGGAAACCCGTCTGTACCTGTTCCGGCCCGTCCCGATGAAACCTCAACCCCATTGATGATGCAGATGGGAAATGTTTTCCCGACAATCCTGATCCTCTGGCCTGAAAAAATAGATTTGATTTCAGGAATGGCGGCATTGGTCAGGATGTCGGTATCACTCGATTTTCTCTGTAAAAAAAGATCCCTTACCGCACCTCCGGCCAGATAGGCTTGAAACCCTTGATCCTTTAGCCTTTTCAGAATGAAATGAATTTTTTCCTCAATCATTTAAAAAAAGCCTGGGTCAGAACGCCCATGAAAAGAAGAACGGAAATAATGGAATTGATGTGGAAAAAAGCCATGTTGATATGGGTCAGGTCGTCAGGCCGGACAAGATAGTGTTCCAGGATCAGGAGCACACCGATCACGGCCAGGAATAAAAGGAAAACCTGATGCATGCCGGAACTGAGATACATGGCAAAAAGAAAAATGAAAGAAGCGCCGTGCAAAAGAGCAGAGACCGACATGGCGCTGCCGGCTCCTATTTTCGAGGGCAGGGAAAAAAGACCTTCGTTTTTATCAAACTCGATATCCTGGCAGGCGTAAAGGATGTCAAACCCGGCAATATAGGTCAGAAGACCGAGACTTAAAAAAACAACACTGCCGGACAGGGTCCCGGTAATGGCCACCCATGCACCGGCAGGGGCAAACGATATGGCAAGTCCGAGGAAGAGATGACAATACCGGGTAAAACGTTTGGTATAGGAATAAAAAAAAAGAAAAAACAAAACCGGGAAAGAAAGAAAAAAGCAGAGGCCGGACAGCATGGCTGCACTTAAGACAAAAACCAGGGAAGATATAAGGACAAACAAAAAGGATTCTTTTTTAGACAATATGCCTGAAGGGATTTCTCTTAACGCCGTTCTTTGGTTTTTCTTATCAATTTTTGCATCCACAATCCGGTTAAACCCCATGGCTGCCGATCTCGCCCCTACCATGGCTGCCAGTATCCAGAAAAGATCCCAAAGGGAAAAAGGATGGGTTTCAAAGGCCATCACCACGGCTGATAAGGCAAAGGGAAGTGCAAACAGGGTATGGGAAAATTTTATCATCCTGCCGTAAATCAGTAGCTTTTCTTTCAAATTTTCAATCATCTTAAAATTTTTAAATCTCTCTTCTTGTTCAGGATTAATAGATGCCATGGGCAATGGTTTTACATTCAGGACAGGCCCCGCCCAAAAGCAGACGGTTTTCAATTCTGTACCCGTGGCGTTTCACCAGGAGGGTTTTGCAGGAATGGCAATAGGTGTTTTCCGACGGCAGGCCCGGAACATTTCCTGTATAGACATAAAAAAGGCCTGCATTCCTTCCGGCTTCAAAGGCGGTCATCAGACTCGATTCAGGGGTTGAAGGCCTGTCCGTCAATTGATAGCAGGGGTGAAACCTTGAAATATGCCAGGGTGTTTTTTCCCCAAGATCCCGGGCAATGTATTCAGCCATGGCTGTCAATTCCTTTTTATCATCATTGAGCCCCGGGATCAGAAGGGTTGTAAGTTCTACAAGAATACCCAGATCCAGCATGTGCCGGATATTCTCCTTGACCGGTTCTATCCTGGCCTTGCAGTAAGTCTTATAAAAACGGTCGGTAAAGGCTTTTAAATCCACATTGGCAGCATCAAGATAAGGCGAGATCATGTCAATGGCCCTTTGGCTCATATATCCATTGGTGACGAATATATTATAAAGACCGCTTTTCTTTGCAAGTTTTGCCGTATCAAAGGCTAACTCAAAAAAAACTGTAGGTTCCGTATAGGTATAGGAGATACTCTCACATCCTTTGTCAATCGCCTCTTTGACAATTTCTTCCGGCGTCATATCCCTTCCCTGGATCATTCCGCCGGTATCAGACGGCATCTGGGCAATATCCGAATTCTGGCAGAAGGCGCATTTAAAATTGCATCCCACCGTGGCAATGGAATAGGAAAAGGACCCCGGCTTTAAATGGAAAATGGGTTTTTTTTCTATGGGATCAATACTTTTGGCAATCAGCTTTGGATAAACAAGGGATAAAAGCCTGCCGTCTTTGTTTTCACGGATTTGGCAAATACCCCTCTTCCCCTCCCCGATCACGCAGGCATGGCGGCAGATGCCGCATCTTACGGTTTTGTCGCTCAATTTCTCATAGATCAGGGTTTCCATTTTCATGACCTCATCCGTGTGGCAAGACCGGTTGCCGGGTTATAGGCTTTCCGCTCTCTGATCTTGAGTGTCAGTGCCCTGGTCCTGAATTTCGGAACCGGCCTGATCTTCATCCCGATCAGTGTTCCGAAAATGGATTTCTGGATTATTTTATTATTTTCAATCAAGGCTGCTGTGGGTCCGGAGGCAAAAGGAAACTGCAATGTGGTTTTCCATTTGACAGGCACATTCCCGAGCATACCGAACAAAAACTGTTTCAATTCCCAGATGCTGAAAAAATTGGCATGGGCATAAATACCGGGTACAAAAAAACTTTTAAACCGCCTGGCCATATTCAAAGGCGCATACCGGTTAAGAGCGCAGATCACCACCCTGTCCTTTGCCACCCTGCAGGCTTCCTCAATGGCTTTGGCAGGCCTGTCCATAAATTCAAGACTGGTGAAAAAGAACGCGGCGTCAAAAGAATTATCATCAAAGGGCAGGTCCTCGGCACCCCCCCTGTGAAGATCCACCTTGTTTGCAAATTTTTTTGATGCCAGATCCAGCATATAGACAGATGCATCAATCCCTGTCAGGTTCAGCCCTTTATCCAGAAACGGTTCAAGGCTGACCCCGGTTCCGCAGCCGATATCCAGAATCCTCTGGCCCTTTTCAGGAGCCAGGAGGCTCATCAATAAATTGATTTCCAGTTCAAGGCAATATCTGTTTTTAGCCTGGGAAAACCAGGCGTCATAAAACTCTGCATCCTGAAAGTCAAAGCTATAGCCCATGACCACCTAAAGAATCTCTTTTACCTTTTCCATCATGGATTTGATGGCGATTACAGCCGGGGAATCATCAGGCAGATCAAGGAGCGATTTTCTTTCCATGTCGAATTCAAGAAGATTCTGATCATCCGGAATGGTGCACAATATGGGGACCCCGATTTTCTCTGCTTCTTCAAGGAAAGCCTTGCTCAAGGTCTCCGGCGCCCGGTTGACGATGAGCCCCTTATGTTCCACAGACAGCTTGAGATCTCCCAGCATTTCATTGATCCTGCCCACGGCCCGAAGCCCTCTCAAGGCATAATCGGTGACCAGCAGCAGCATATCCACCCGGCCGCTGGTTCTCCGGCTCAAATGCTCCATACCGGCTTCATTGTCTACCAGAAGATAGGTATAATTTTTCTCCAGCTCTTCGGCAAAGCGGTTCAGGATATTGTTAACCATGCAGTAACACCCCTGCCCTTCCTGGCGGCCCATGACCAGGAGATCAAAGGCCTGATGCTCCACCAGGACCTGGTTCATGAGCATTTCAAGGTATACGATCTTATCCATACCGGACGGCACTCCCTGGGGATCTTTCATAAAGTCCTCACGGATGTCCCCCACGGTTTTTTCAATTTTCAATCCAAGGGTTTCCCCAAGATTGCTGTTGGGATCTGCATCAATTGCAAGAAGCGGTTCATGGTGATGTTTTGTAAAATATCGGGTGATAAGGGCTGAAACCGTTGTTTTGCCAACCCCTCCCTTTCCGGCCAAAGCGATTATTTTGCTCATATCTGCTCCAAACTTTGTTATTGACTGTTATGCTGTTTTAACATAACTCCATCTATTAAAAAAGCAATGAATGAGCCGCTTTTATTTTCTTTTCTTAAACCAGTCTTTTTCCCCGTAAAGTTCTGTGAGGCAATCCGGACAGATCCCGTGGGTGAAAATGATTTCAGAATGTTCTTCAATGTATGAATCCACCTGTTTCCAGAACCCTTCATCATCCCTGATTTTTTTACATTTTGAACATATGGGTAAAAGCCCCCTTAACATCTTAATCTCAACATGGGTCTTGATCCTGGCCAAAAGCTCGGCAGAGTTGAAAGGTTTGGTGACATAATCCACGCCCCCGGCATCAAATCCTTTTACTATATCGTTTGAATCTGTCTTTGCAGTGAGAAAAATAACAGGGATGTGCCGGGTGCCAAGATTGGTTTTCAGAAGCCTGCATACTTCATAGCCATCCATCTCCGGCATCATGATATCCAGAAGGATGAGGTCGGGTTCGTTCTTTTTCACAAAATTCAATGCCTGCCGGCCATTCTGACCCATCCCCACTTCATACCCGCTATCAGACAACAATTTGCCAAGAAACTGAAGATTCTGGGGGTTATCATCGACTGCCAGTATCAGTGCTTTTCGAATTTCCATCGCATTAACTCCGGATTTTAGATTAAACGGTTGAATCATTTATTATTTTTGAAATATGCTGTATCATTTCAGGATAATTATCCAGACTGATCGGTAATTGGACCATATCAAATTTTCTGGCCTGACGGGCCAGGGTATCGGCATACTGGTGAAGATAAGGATAATCGAATTTTTTTGCCAGATCTTTCAGGGAATCGGCAAAAATCAGGATTTCATCAATCACCATGGCCTGTTTCAGATCGCTCCAGATGGTTTTTTCAATACCCATGAGTTCATCCAGTAATTGCCTGAGCCGGTCAATGGTTTCAAAAGAAAGAGAACTACCGGAAGATACCGGTGCCTGTTCCATGATTTCGTCAGGCCTGATGTGAATGTGTTTTAACAAAGTTTTCAGGGAATTAATAAGAGCTTCCTTTGCCACGGGTTTTTCAAGAATAAGATCACAGTATCTCATATTTTCCGCAGATACATTCCCGATAGCCATCAGGGGAACGGTCTCACCGTTTATCCCTGTTTTAAGGGCGGTTGACAGCTTTACAGAAGAATCCGCCCTTGAAACATTCCATATGATCAATTCCATCATCATAAATTGCAGGGTTTCAGGCGCTTTTGAAATATCATCGGCCGGAATGACCGTAAACCCGTAATTTCCCAGGAAATCCGATATCATCGCCCGGTTGGCTTCCAAGGCATCCACCAGCAGTATGCTGGGTTTTCCAAAGGAAATATCCATTGCATTGGTATCGCCATGATCCGGGTTGGGCCCGGTCAGGGAAGCCTGCTCAACATTTTTGATCTGAATTGTGAACCTACTGCCCTGGTTCAGAATCGATTTTATGGTGATGGTGCCGTTCATGATTTCTGCAAGACGTTTTGAAATGGTGAGCCCCAGGCCAGTCCCGCCGTATTTATTGATATCCTGGTGCTTCTGCTGGGAAAAAACCCTGAATATGGATTCTTTTTCATCCTCCCGGACACCCACACCCGTATCTTCAACATGGATCAGAAGATCCCCGTGTTCCTTTTCCGAAATATCCGCCACATAATCCACACTCAGGCGGACATATCCTTTTTCAGTAAATTTTACGGCATTGCCCGTGATATTCATGATGATCTGTCTTAACCGGTTTTCATCCAGAATGAGAATGTCAGGCAATTGCTGTGAAATATTCAATTCAAATTTCAAGCCTTTCTGCTCGGCGATTTTTACGAATATCTGGTTGATTTCCAAAAATAACTGGCGGATATTGAATGCCCGGTAATCAATGGTAAATTTGTCAGAGTCGATTTTTGAAAGATCCAGAATATCGTTCAGGAGGGCCAGAAGGGTCTTACCACTGGAACGGATGGCTGAAATAAATTCCTTCTGGGTTTCATCCCGGATCTCTTTTTCAAGGGCCTTGGAAAAACCGAGGATCAGATTCAAGGGGGTCCTGATTTCATGGCTCATATTGGCAAGAAACTGTGTTTTTGCCTTGTTGGCAGTCTCGGCCATTTCCTTTGCAGCCTTGAGTTCACAGGTTCTCTCCGTGACGATTGCCTCAAGATCATCCCGGGCATTGATCAGCTCTTTTTCAACAATTTTCTGCTGTTCAAACAATTCAGAGCGCATCTTGTCAATAAACCTGAGCTGTTCTGATATCTTTCTTTCTCTTGCCAGTTTTTTTGCATAGCTGACGGTCTTGAGGCGGACAACCAATACTATCATCAAGGATCCGGATACTATGTAGATCAACAGCATCCACCAGGTTTCCAAAGGATGGGCGGCAACCGTGAGGCTGATGGAAGTCCCCTTTTTATTCCAGACTCCGTCATTGTTTGACCCAAAGAGATGCAACACATACCTGCCACCTGGAATATTGGTATATTTTCCATACCGCCGGGTCCCGGTTTGGTTCCATTCCTTTTCAAATCCCTCCAGAAAATACGCATACTGATTTTTTTCCGGCTGGGAATAATTTAAAGAGGCAAATTCAAATTCAAAAAAATTTTCTTGCCAGCCCAGATGCAATTCCTTTAAGGTATCCGGAACCCTGCCCTCTGAAAGGTTTTTATCTCCCTGGCGGATGGATATCAATGCCACAGGAGGAATATTGGGGTTGTCCCGGATTTCCTGCGGGTAAAACGCATTTACCCCGTTCAGCCCTGAAAACCACATCTGACCGTCACGGGTCTTAATCGCACTGGTCGGGTAAACACTGAAATTATTCCCCTGGAGCCCATCATCTTTCGTATATATTCTTATGACTTTTTCTTTTTTAATATCAAATTTTATCAAGCCTGAATCCGAACTCAGCCACAGGTTCTGATGATCATCCTCCAATATGGCCTTGATGGATTTAGTGGTAAAACCGTGTGCTTTGCCGTATCTTTTGAATTCCCCTTTTTTCTTATCAAACCGGTTTAACCCGCCGTCATCGGTAGACACCCAGAAATTGCCAAGGCTGTCGATAAAGCAGGCCCTTACGGTATTCCCATTTATGGTTATAGGATTGTCAGGGTCTGTTCTGAAATGTAAAAAAATTTCCTTTTCCCGGTCAAAAAACTCCAACCCGCCGCCCTGGGTCGGAACCCACAGATCCCCATCCTGATCCTGGAAAAGATTAATGACATTGTTCACGCACAGACAGTCCGGATCATCAGGATTGTTTGTGAATTGCCTGAACCTTCCCGAATCTTTCTCAAACCTGAAAAATCCATTGGCTTCCGTTCCAAACCAGAGGATGTTTTTATCAAGCCGGTCTTCGATCATTCCTCTTGCCACCACTTCAGCATGAGGGTTTTTATATTTTTTTATAAATTTCCCCGTAGCTGGGTCAAATATCCCGTGGACCCCATCGTTCATGGATATCCAGAGATTTAGATCACTGTCTTCCAGGATGGAAAAAATATAATTATTGGTAATCCCGTCAGGGTTATTCTTTTCCTGTACATAATGCTTGAATTCATTTTTTTCCCTGTTGTACCGGTTCAGCCCCCCAAGCTGGGTTCCAAACCAGAGATTGCCTTTGCTGTCTTCCAGGATGGTTGGAACAACATTTGAGCTCAGGGAATTCGCTTCGTTTTTCTGGTGCTGGAAGAGGCTGAAGGCTTTTTTATTTCTATCATATTTGTCGATAAAACCTGAATTTTCAACAATCCATAAAATACCGGCCCGGTCTTCAAAGCAGCTCATGATAATATTTCCGCTGATGGAATCCGGGTCCAAAGGATCATTCTTAAACAAAGTGAAGCTTTCCTTTTCAGGATTAAACCTCTCAAGCCCGACGGCATGGGCATAAGACCGGCCGAGCCATAAATCGCCGTCCCTGTCCTTTGTAATGGAATAGACTTCATTGTGGGTAATGCTTTTCTCATCCAGAGGATCATGCATATATCGCCTGAATTTTCCGGTCACCCGGTCAAAGCGGTTCAGCCCGCCAAGACTTGTCCCGATCCAGAGAATGTCCTTATTACCCGGTTCAACCGCATAGACCTTTCCCTTGCCGATACTTTCCGGATCTTCGGGGTCATACCGGTAATGGGTAAATTTCTTTGTTTTCCCGTCATAGGAATCCAGCCCTTCTTCTGTACCGATCCATATAATCCCGTCCGGGTCAGCCATTACCGTCCATACTGAATTATGTCCCAGGCTGAAAGGATTATCCGGGTCATGCCGGAAATTTTCAAATATTTTGGTTTTCTTATCAAACCGGCTGATACCGCCGGTAGTCCCGAGCCAGATGATCCCTTCCCAATCCTGGGCAATGGTTTTGGGCGCCCAGTTGAACTGATCGCTGACAAGACTTGAAGGATTGCCAGGATTATTTTTGTAACAGGTAAAGGTATTGGTTTTTTTGTCAAACACATTCAGCCCGCCGCCCATGGACCCGATCCAGAGCAATCCTTCATCATCTTCGAAAATACCCGGGGTATAATTGGATGATAAAGAATCCCTGCCGGCCTTATAAGGGGTCAATTCATAACCGTCATACCGGATGATGCCGTTGCCGCAGCCGATCCACAAAAAACCGTCCCGGTCCTGGATCAGGCTGTTGTTGTAGGCATTGGTGTTGATGGGATGCTGAAACCTTAATTTTTCATTACCGGCGCTTGCCAATGAGCACAAAAAAAAGGTTAAAAAAAACGCAACTGATATTTTTTTCATATGGGCTCTAAAGCGTATCAAATCCTGCAGTTGTTGCCAGTCCGGCCAGGTTGTTTTCATAGTATAATCTTGCTTTGAGCTTTTTTCCCAAAACCTTTGACAAAGAAATGGGTTCATAAAACACTGGAGAAGTGTGATCCGGGTCGGAACCGTCCAGTGTATACCGGATGATGCCGTTTTTGACAGGGCTTGAAATAGTAATAAAGGAATCCCCGGCCATTTCGCCTTTTTTTCTTTCCATGTCAAAGAAAGGCTGCAAAGTGTTGAGTTTTTCAATAGGGATATAGTTACCGGTATAAGTCCGGCCAAAGGCTTCCATGATCCGTTTTATCTCGCGGGTATACGTTGAAATGATGTCAAGCCTTCTTAAGGGAGCTTCCGGAATGCCCAGAAACTGGATCTCATGTGTCTTAAAAAAATCAGGATCACCGTGATCCTTTCTAAAATCCTCATTGGTAAAGGAATGCCCTTTCTGATAGTTTCCTGAATCCCCTTCCATCAGAAGATAAGAGACTGCATCGGGCCCGATTGCCATGGGTCCTATCTCCAGGGGCGTAGGGACTCCCCGTACAAGCACCCATAAAAGCCGCGTGGCCAACATATTTTCATTGGAATAATACACCCTTGCGCCCATGGCGCTTTTCGGATCCGAAGTGATAAAGTCAGCATAACCGTAATCCTGGGCATGGGCCTGCTGAACGCTCTGAACCAGATACCCCTTGAACAGGGAATAGGGGTTCAGGGCCGGGCCAAGGTGATGCTTGATCTCGCCAAGGATAAGATTCTCAAAATCCGGCTGCCCCATGCATGCCCCCAATCTTCTTGCATAATCATAGGTATTGGAAAAAAGCAGACCGGACATATATAAACGGTTAAGGTCCCTTCCGGTCATCGTATAGGTTGCAAACCCGCCGACGCCCTGAAATTCAGGATAATCATTCATTATATCCAGGATATCCTGCTCAACGATCATGGCATCCACATCCCCTGACGGGTATTTTTTACAGGGGACGACCGTTCCCTGTTTTGTGACCATCTGGAGGGTGTTAAAAGGGACTTTCATCTGGAACAATGCCATATCCATTTCCGACATGGACCGGTCGATCTGGGTATCGGCAATCAGGTAACTTTGGGTTCTCCCGGCAACTATAGCCGGCACGATACCGTTGACAGCACCGACTTCCACCGGGAGAACGGCACTGTAACCCGAAGGTTGTATCAAGGTTTGATAGGAATTCAGGGAAGACTGATAATCCTGATTGGCCCAGATATCTGAAGGCGCAAACACCTGGGCAACCATGGCGATGGTCATTTCGTCCGGAACATAAGGCGCTGCAATAAGATTGACAGAGGTCACACCGCTGTTTTTCAGCAGATTGTAAGCAACCTGCTTCGGGCCCCCGCCACCTGTTGCAAGAAACGTCGCGCCTTCTATAAAATCGCCAAGGTCTTTTTCCGAATAGGTAAACACAGGATTCTGAATTTGCCCGATGCCCATGATGTCTCCTTCATCCCAGCAATAGGAATTCTTATAATTTGGTTAAGATAAAAAAAAGATTAGATTTTAATTTTTATTAACAAACCCGTAGAAAAGAAGCAATAAAAAGAAATTATTTTCCGTATCGCAGGGATAACTCGTGATATTTTCTAAGCTTTTCCTGAACCTTTCCAAAAACCGTATTGTCGGGATAACAAAATTTTTTATCTGCCCGGCCGGCAGCCATGCCTGTTAAGACTTCTATCCCTTCTTCAATATGGCTCACCCTGTAAAGATGGAATTTTTCTTTTTCAATCGCCTCAACCACATCTCTTCTTAAAACCAGGTTTTTCACATTGGCGGCAGGGAGCATGATCCCCTGTTTTCCGGTCAGACCCTTTCTATAACAGATATCAAAAAATCCTTCGATTTTTTCATTCACCCCACCAATGGCCTGGATCTCTCCTTTCTGATTCACAGAGCCGGTGACGGCGATTTCCTGCCGGATGGGAATATCTGAAAGGCTGGACAGGACTGCATATAATTCGGTGGAAGAGGCGCTGTCCCCGTCAATGCCTTCATAGCTCTGCTCAAATGTAATGCTGATGCTGACGGATAAAGGGTAATTCTGGGCAAACATTCTTCCAAGATAGCCTGAAATGATCATCACACCTTTATCATAGGTCTCACCGGAAAGATCTGATTCATGCTCTACATTGACAATTCCGGGTTCTCCCATATAAGATTCCGCCGTTATCCGTGCAGGCCTTCCAAAAGCAATTTCCCCCATATCATAAACCGCCAGTGCATTGACCTGCCCCACGACTTTTCCTTTAACATCCAGCAGGACAGACTGATCATCAAATTCTTCCATCATTTTTTCTTCATAGAGATTATGGCGAAACCTTCTCTGGGTGATGGCTTTGATCACAAATTCCTTTGAAACCAGCGCAGCTTTACCTTTTTTTGCCCAATAATCCGCTTCCTTTAACACCCCGTGGATATGACCGAACCTGAGGGAGAGCTTACGCTGGTCTTCTGCAAGCCTTGAGCCATATTCAACCACTGCCCACACCCCATCCGGGGAAAAACTCAGAAGATTTTCGTCTCTGCAGACCTTGGCAATAAACCCGGCATAGTTTAAGGCATTTTCATCCGTAAACCCGGTTTCATAATCAAAATCAGCCCTGACCTTGAAAATTTTGTTAAACTGGGAATCCGTACTCTGCAGTGCCCTGAATGGTTCATACCCCCCAACCAGTACAACTTTTACCGATAGTGAGATGGGTGCCGGTTTTAAAGAAGGCATCCCGTAATCTGCCTGGTCCGGCATATCTTCAATTTGAAGCATGGAATCCTGAAGGGTTCGCTTTAGGCATTCCCATACCGGGGGGTTCATCAGAAGCGGTTCAATATTCAGAACCAGATACCCATTATTGGCCTTTAGCAGGGACCCGGCCTGGACCATGGTAAAATCCGTTTCAAAGGAACCGGCCACCGGTTTTTTCTCTATCTTGCCAAACAGGTTCTGAAAACTCGGGTTTGGTTCAAAAACAACAGGAGCACCTTTTTCCCTCCGCCGGTCGACCAATACATTGACCTGATATTTTTTTACAATGGACCCGGCCATTTCCGATACTTTCCGGTTCTCCGGATCTTCCAGGTCCTTAACCCCGAGGAATGTGGCAATATTATAAATTATATTTTCCTTGACGTTTTTAAGATAGGTCTGGATATCTTGGCAGTCCCTGAAATAATACCTGACCGGATCAATCTGTTCTGAAATAAGCTGGCCTGCTTTTTGTGCCACCAGCTCTTTTAAAACAGTCTTCATTTCTTCGCCCAGCCTGTTGGTTTCAAGAAGGGTTTCATCCAATGTTTCTTCAATCCCGGCCGCCTTTTCTTCGATTTCCTGACGGGCCCCCGGTTCCAGAGCCAGGTATTCCTCCTCAGACATGGGTGCTCCCTGGCTCAGCGGGACTACCCGATAATCCGTATCGGTCTTGATAATTGTCAGCTCTTGCTGGAAAGCAAGCCGTTCAACCTCATCCAGGGCCAATTTCCGGCGGTTTGAATAGTCTTTATGAATTTTTTTCTGCTGCTCCTGGAATGATCCTGTTTCAAAAATCTCAGGTATTCCGGTTTTGATCACTTCCACAAATCGTGCCATGCTTTCGCTGAAATATACAGCCGAGCCTGCCGGCATCTCAATGGCAAAAGGGCAGTACTCATTCTCAAAATTGTTTACAAGGCAAAGATCCTGGGATGTTTCATCGTTCATCGCATGCACTGTCAAAAGTTCCCGGACAATGGTTGATTTTCCGGTTCCGCCGACACCGGTAACAAAAATATGATACCCCGGCCCCTTCATGTTCAATCCGAAATCAATGGCTTCGATGGCCCGTTTCTGGCCGATGATGCCGGTCAGGGGGGAAAGCCCGGACGTATCCCTGAAATTAAACAGGCCGGGAGGATATGGTGTGCAAAGATCTTTTACCGGGATTCTGTATTTATCAGCCATTTTTTCTCCTTTTGCCGCGCATTATTCCATGGATATGATTTCAGCCTCTGCATACAATTGTGTTTTATCATAGATGTTGCATCGATACACGCCGTTTACCTCTTTAACACTTACCTGAACATGGTCTGTGTTTCTATCAATTTCGCGGCAGAACTTAATTTTTATATTTTTAACAGACTGTCTCTTCATAATTTTATGATACAGAGTCTCAAGAAAACCAAGATAGACCGTATTATTGACATGTCCGTTGACATCAAAATCCGAATACCGAAGGCTGATTTCCATCTCCTGTTCAGGCTCGATTCTGCCGCAGGGAATCCAGTCATCAATTTCATTATCAAACCATTTTTCCTGCTCAATCTCATAGAGTCCTGAAATTTCAGCCGGCACCCTGATGATTCGTTTTCGCATGAAATCAAAAAACAGCCATACACCGGACCCTCTGGCAATCTCCCCTTTTGGGGAGTCAATCAGGTATTCCCTGTATCCCTTATATCCCTTGAACCCCCGGGACCAGGTTATAATCCTGATCTCCTCTCCAAGGACAGGATATCGAAAGACTTCCACTTCAAGACGCGATAGAAACCAGACCACCCCTTTTTTCAGCAGCACCTCAGGACCGGCACCCATGTCTGTTGAATGATAAACGGCAATCTCCTGGAAAAATCTAGCCATGGCCTCGATTTTCAGTTTAAACTGGTAGTCGGTATCAAATAAACCGATCCGGTGTGTTTTTTCAATTTTCATTTTTAGTGGCAGCATCCTGAGTCGCAGCTGCATCCTGACCCGCAATCGTGGGAATCCGGTTCAAGACCGGTTTCTATAATTGTAATATCAAATTCAAGGGTTTTTCCAGCCAGGAAATGATTGATATCCATTCGAACGAAATCTTCCCTGATTTCAGCAACGCTTGCCGGAACCGGCCTTCCTTCAGGGTCCTGGAGTTCAAGCTGTAATCCCTGGGTTAGAGGAATTTCTTTTGGAAAATGCATTTTCGGGATATCCACATAAAGCTCTTCATCCCTGAGTCCATATCCGTCTTCGGGTTCAATAAGAACTGCTTTTGTTTCACCTTGTTTCATCCCGACCACGGCCTGATCAAACCCCCTGATCATCATGCCCGACCCCACCGTAAATTTCAGCGGACTCAAGCCTTCTGATGTATCAAATACCTTTCCATTCTGAAACCTCCCCGTATAATCAACCGATATGGTATCCCCGGATTTTATTGTCTGTGTCATGCTATTTTTTCCTTTAATAATAATTAGCTAAATTGTTGAAATAAAATTTTTTTTATTAAATTTTATCTTTTTAATACATATATAATACATTTTTTAAATACGCCTTCCTATATAAAAAACCCGGCCAAACCATCCGGGAATTTTATAAAATATCTTTTAATCCTTAAAGGGTCAATCCATTTAAAATGACCCGGCAACAACCTTTTTTTAATGCAATCATGCAAACAGCTCTCTAATGTGTTTGTTGGCTTGTTAGGAAAAAGAACGTTTGCGAGTAATTTCTAATCCCGCAAATTGAGTCTTAAGAAATTGTAAAATTTTGCTTGACATTACAATTTTATTCGGTATAACTACAAAATATTAGAATTTAATTTTATAGAATCCAAAAATTACAGAATTGAATTTTGGAGACGACATGGGTGGGAACACTTTAAAGGCATTGCAGCAGGGCGGACGAAAAAAAAACGGCCTGACGTCTTCCACCATGCAGGACCGGGTCAAAAAGAACGAAATGAACATCTGTTACGAAGAACCGGATTCCGCTGGTGTTCAGCGTTTGGTCCCCATTGCAGACACCCGGCAGTTCGGACCGCCCACGAATCCTGATGATTCACGTTTTGGAAAACCCACAAATGATAGCATTCCCGAAGCGATTTATATTATAGAGTCCGGTCTGATCAATGTCCCCAAGCAATCGGTTTATAATGCACCGGTAGATAGTGACAACATTGGTGGTAAATACTTGTTTAATGCGAATGTTGCCCAAATTTTAAAAAAGAATGGCCAATGTTCCGAAATCAAACTGATTGAAGAAGAGTTCAATATTTGATTAAAGATTCATTGTTTTTTTGTTAACTCAAAACTTATTGGGAGGAATCAAAGTATGGCCGAAAAGCAAGTCAATTCGTCAACAAAAAGAGTACATCCCGGTGTTAAGAAAATGGAAAAAAGCCTGGCAGAGGGCAAATGTTCCAGACGTGAATTTTTACGGACAACCACCTTATTGGGCATCTCAGCTACGACAGCCTATAGTCTTGCCTCGGCAATACTGGGCAAAGACATTCTACCGGATCTGATTTCAACCGCCCATGCCGGCCAGAAAAAAGGCGGCATCTTAAAATTTGGCATGATGGTACAGGAAATGGTTGACCCTGCCACCTATTCTTGGATTGAGAAGTCTGTTATCAGCCGGCATATTGTTGAATACCTGGTGGAAACAGGACCGGATAATATCACCAGACCTAATCTGGCTGAGAGCTGGGAAGCGTCCGATGATTTGAAAACCTGGACCTTTCACCTTCGCAAGGGTGTCAACTGGTCAAACGGTGATGCTTTTAATGCAGACGATGTTGTGTTTAACTTTACCCGGTGGTTGGATCCCAAAACCGGATCTTCAAATTTAGGATTGTTTGACGCAATGCTCGAAGAGACCGGGGAAAAAGATGAAAAAGGCAATGCTATAAAGCGGATGATTAAAAACGCTGTGGAAAAATTAGATAATCATACGGTACGGCTTAATCTGAAATCACCGGTTCTGTCTATTCCTGAAAGCCTTTATGATTATCCCACTGCCATCGTTCACCGTAATTTTGAAAAAGAGGGGGGTGATCTTACTAAAAATCCGGTAGGTACCGGAGCATACACGCTTTCTGAATTTAAGATTGGTGAGATAGCGGTATTAAAAAAACGCCAAAAACCCTACTGGGGAGGGGAGGTCTTTCTGGATGAAATCCGGTTCATTGATCTGGGTAATGATCCAGGGGCCTATCTGGCAGCTCTCGCTTCAAAACAGGTAGATGGGATTTATGAGCTTGATTTGACCACTCTTGCAGCAACCAAAAACTTGCCGGGAATCAATGTGATCTCAGTTCCAGCTGCATCAACAGGTGTTATCCGGATGAAAGTTAACACAAAACCCTTTGATGATATCCGCGTCCGCAAGGCGTTACAAAAAACTTGCAACGCCAAAAGACAGCTCGAAATTGTTGTTCAGGGCCAAGGGATTGAAGGGGAACATCATCATGTGGCTGGCATTCATCCCGAGTATTTTAAACTACCGCCGTTTCAACAGGATATTGCCGGGGCAAAAAAACTGCTCAAAGAAGCCGGATATCCCGACGGCATTGAAGTAACTTGCACTGTAGGGAATACGAGTGGTACCTGGGAGCAGAATTCCGTTGCCGTACTCAAGGAAGATGCAGCTAAAGCCGGAATCAATATAAAGATGAATGTCATGCCGGCAGCACAATACTGGGATGTTTGGGATAAAGAACCTTTGAGCCTCACGGATTGGTCTCACCGCCCTTTAGGCACCATGATGATGGGGCTATCCTACCGTTCCGGTGTGCCATGGAATGAATGCAGCTATAGTAATCCTGACTTTGATGCCGCCCTGACCAAAGCGGAAGGAATATTAGATGTTGAAGACCGCCGGGCCGAGATGGAGAAAGTGGAAAAAATTCTCCAGGACGATGCAGTCATGGTGCAGCCGTTCTTTAGATCTTCTTTCACTGCAGTATCGGAAAAAATTATTGGCTTTGAAATGCATCCGACAAGATACTATCGTTTTCACAAGGTCTCTCTATCTTAAAAGATGGCAGTCAGGTAACATCGAGTAAGGAGCCTTTGTGCTCCTTACTTTCATGACATCACGTTTAGGGTTAAGGAGCCAAGATGGTATTGTTGATTATAAAACGAATCGGGTTCATGATTTTTACCATGATTGTGGTATCCATTATTCTTTTCCTGCTTCTGGAAACGGGCCTTACCGGTGATCCTGCCACCCGTGTTCTGGGCCATTTTGCTTCGGATGAACAAAAAGAACTGTGGCGAGATCAGCATGGATACAACCAGCCGGTTGTTTTTCGGTATACAAAATGGCTGGGACATTTTGCAACGGGTGAACTGGGTACTTCCATTCGATATAAAGGCCCGGTAAAAGACGTTCTATTGCCACGGTTATGGAATACTGCCATCCTGGGATTTTGGACTTTTGCCATTATGATTCCCCTGTCTTTAACCCTGGGGGTGTTGTCCGGAATGAAGGAGGGTTCCTTTCTGGATCGAGTTATATCTGTTTGCGGCATTTTAACCACTTCCGTACCTGAATTTGCAAGCGCTGTATTTTTTTCAGCCCTTTTTGTGTTCGGTTTACAGTGGCTGCCCGGAACCAGCAGCATGACCAATGGATTTGAATTTAAACTGCTGATTCTCCCTGCTATGGTACTGGTGGTGTATGACTTTGGTTATGTTGCCCGTATGACCCGGGCATCCATGGCTGAAGTGATGACCTCTCAATATATCAGAACAGCCATATTAAAAGGCCTCCCCTACCGGCAGGTGATTCTCAGGCATGCCTTACGCAATGCATTGATCGCACCGTTCACAGTTATCATGCTGCAGATTAACTGGTTGCTGTCCGGAGTCATTGTGGTTGAGTTTTTCTTTGCATATAAAGGGTTCGGTGCATTACTCCTGGAAGCATCATTAAATAATGACATTGCTCTTTTGGAAGCCTGTGCTATGGTGGCGGTGGTGGTGGCGGTCAGTTCCCAGACCATTGCTGATATCGGCTATACATTTCTGAATCCACGCATCCGTTTCAGCTAAAATGAGGAGAAAGATACAATGACGATTCAATCAATGAGTAAGATGCCTTCTGTGGGTTTTGCTGCAGGGATGTGGCGTGTTATCAAATCCATTGCACTTCTGCGGGAAAGCTGGGTGGGAATGATCGGAGCGTTTTTGGTGCTTTTCTGGATTCTCGTGGCTGTCTTTGCCCCTTTGATCACTCAATTTGATCCCAATGCCTCGATTCAACCCTATGCCAGGCCCGGCACCCTGTCTGCATCGGGCAGCATATTCTGGCTGGGGACGGACCATCTGGGCAGGGATATCCTTTCCCGTATTGTCTGGGGATCCCGTACCGTGCTTTTCTATGCTCCCCTGGCTACCCTGAGTGCCTATACCGTGGGAATTTTGATGGGACTCATGGCTGGATACCGCGGCGGACTGGTGGATGACATCCTTTCCCGTATCTCCGATATTATTTTATCTTTTCCTGTTCTGGTCCTTTACATTATTGTAATTGCCACCATTGGTGCATCCGGATTCAATATCGTTATTGCCATCACATTTGCATCCTCTCCGGGGATCATGCGGATCGTGAGAGGTCTGGTCCTGGATCTTCGCAATCGTGACTATGTGGCGGCTGCCCTGACCCGGGGTGAATCCGACTGGAGAATCATGCTGTATGAGATCCTTCCCAATGCCCGGGGACCTTTAATTGTGGATGCCTGTTTACGATTGGGATATGTGATTATTACTATTGGTGTGCTGGGCTTTTTAGGCCTTGGTCTGCCGCCGCCGGATCCTGACTGGGGTGGCATGGTGAATGAAACACGCCAGATGGCAATTGTATTTCCATACATGACCCTATTTCCATGTATTTCAATATCTTCACTGATTTTAGGATTTAATCTATTGGCAGACGGATTACGTGAAATCTCATTGCGTGATTAAAAGGTAAAAATAAATGACTGACACTGACGAACCGGTACTGGTGTGTAAGGACCTTTGTATCTCATATTATACAAGGGCGGGAGAAATACCTGCCGTTGTCGATTTCTCCTTGACAGTAAGACCTGGGGAAACCATCGGTATTGTCGGAGAATCCGGTTGTGGCAAATCAACGGTTGCCATGGCCATCATGCAGCACATGGGAGCTAACGGAGGGATTAAAAGTGGCAGTATCACCTTTAAAGGCCGGGATTTAACCCGGTTAAACGAAGAAGAACTGCGCAGTATCCGGGGTTCAGAGATTTCAATGATCTACCAAGAGCCCTTTGCGTCCTTAAATCCGAGCCTCAAAATCAGCACCCAGCTAATGGAAGTTCCCCTGGCCCATGAGAATATTTCCAAGGCTGAAGCCCGGGAAAGGTCCGTGCAAATACTCAGGGATGTTAAGATAGCTGACCCGGAACGTGTGATGAACTCATATCCCCATCAGCTGTCCGGAGGTCAGCAGCAGCGTGCTGTCATTGCCATGGGGCTTTTATCCAAACCGTCTCTGTTGCTGCTGGATGAGCCCACCACAGCCCTGGATGTTACCGTGGAGGCTGGTATTGTCAATTTGATTGCCGATATCAGCGAGAAATTCAATACGTCCCAAATTTATATTTCTCACAATTTGGGTTTGATCCTTGAAACCTGTGATCGGGTGTTTGTTATGTATTCAGGTGAGATCGTTGAAGAAGGCACCATAAAATCACTTTTCAACTCACCCAGGCATCCCTATACCCATGGGCTTTTTTCCTGTATCCCCCTGATCACAACAGATAAGAATGCAGCACCCCTGAAACCGATACGAGGGCAGCTGCCCCTGCCGTTTGAACGTCCCTTGGGGTGTTATTTCGGTCCCCGGTGTGATCACTTTTTACAGGGAGTATGTGATCAGGCTCATTTTCAAATGAAAACAGTTGGGGGAGAGCCGGATCATCGTGTCCGTTGTTTAAGGTATGAAGAAATCGATTATAAACAGGTAGTGTCCAATACAGAAACAAAGGTGTCACCTGAAATCGGGAAACGGGTATTGGATGTCGATGGGATGAAGAAATACTATGAGGTAAAGGATTCTTCATTAGCCGCCTTGATCTCGGGTAAAAGTGTCCGTTATGTCAAAGCAAATGAAAAATTGAACTTTACAGCCCATGAAAGTGAAACTGTTGCCATAGTTGGGGAATCCGGCTGTGGTAAATCAACCTTTGCCAAAGTTCTAATGGGCCTTGAGACGGGAACCGGTGGGGAAATTCGTCATAATGGTAAAGAAATTTCACATATCAAGGTCCGTGATCGGTCCACTGAACAGATCCGGTCCTTGCAGATGGTGTTTCAAAACCCCTTTGATACCTTGAATCCCAGCCACAGCATCGGTGGACAGATATCCCGGGTGATTCGCCAATTTGGCGTTGAAACCGATAAAAAGAAAGTGTTTGATCTGGTTATGACCCTTTTAGATACGGTTAAGCTGCCCAGGGATTTTTATTTTAGAAAGCCCCGCCAGTTATCCGGTGGCCAAAAGCAGCGGATTGGTATTGCCAGGGCATTTGCAGGGAATCCGAGCATTGTCATTGCAGATGAGCCTGTTTCTGCTCTGGATGTATCCGTTGCCGCCGCTGTGACAGAGCTTTTAATGGATATCCAGCGCGAGCATAAAACCACGCTGCTGTTTATCAGCCATGATTTAAGTGTTGTCCGGTATCTGTCTGATCGGATTGTTGTCATGTATCTGGGCCATATCCTTGAAAGAGGGACCACAGCAGAGGTTTTTGCTCCCCCATATCACCCCTATACTGAAGCCTTGCTGTCTGCTGTCCCCATTGCCGACCCGGATATAATCAAACGGAGAATTGTCCTGAAAGGGGATCTGCCTAGTGCGATGAACCCACCAAAAGGCTGTCCGTTCTGCACCCGGTGCCATCGAAGAATTGGTGATATCTGTGACCTTGAATTACCGTCCGAACAGTTGGTGAAAGACCGGCATGTCATTAAATGCCATATCCCTGTTGATGTGTTGAGCCGAATTGAGCCGGTCATCAGGAAGCCCGGTGAGTCAGATCTTAATCATGCATAGTCGTATTAATCCTCAGTTTTAGGAACAGGCGATGTTATATAAAAATTTAAAAGCGTCAGCTAAAATTATTATCAAAGCAAAGGAGCTTGGTGCTTCTATGGCTGGTTGGGCTTTGATTTGTGATCTAAAAAAGGCCCCCTCCACAAATTTGGCGCCCAAAATGCCTTACAGAAGAGATGAGTTTGAAAATGCTTCTTACAGAATGGACTCAAGTCTTAAACTCAAGCATGGAGAGGTGCATTGGACAAAAGGTGCAAAAAGCGTTTTAGCCATTGCAGTGGTGCATCCTAAAGAAAAGCCGGAAATGGACTGGTGGGTTGGAAAGACAAATCCACCGGGTAATAAGGAGTTGATTAACATCATTAATAAGCTCTGCAAATGGATTGAAGAAAAATATGGCTATAACTGTACCCATTTACCCTATCAGGTCGGTATGGGAGGGCTCTATCTGAAAGATGCCTGTGTTCTTGCCGGCATAGGTTGTGTCGGGGATAACAATATGATTATTACGCCGGAATTCGGCCCAAGGATCAGGATACGTGCCCTTGCCGTAGACGTTGAAATGCCTCCGACAGGTCCGATTGATTTTTACCCCTGTAAAAATTGCGATAAGCCATGCCGTAGAGCTTGCCCGCAAAAAGCAATGGATGATATTATATATTTGCCTGAAGATTATGATGGCTTGACAAAATTGCCTGGCCGCACTGGTGTTTATAATATAGCAAAATGTGACTTGCAAATCACTGAAGATGTTGAAACGGCCAAAGAAGAATTACTCGAAGGGCAGGACGAACCAAAAAAAATCATCAAGTATTGCCGGAGATGTGAATTGGCTTGTCCCATTGGTGCTGGATAGAACTTGCTTTTTGGTAAACAAAGCATTAAAAATTTTCAAAGTCCATCACCCAGGATATTCATGATATAATAACCGGATAGAACAGCCGCGGAAGACAGTTTCCAGACAATGGTATTTCCCATGAGAGCCTAGGCCGGGGCCTTAGAAAAATTAAAGATGACGCCCTGGGCCAGGGGCAGGTCATCTCCGATTCATTCTTAAAACTGACATTCCGCACCCTGTTTTTATAAATAGCTGTAATTTTAATATTTCATTATTCTGTCATTATTTTAGTGGCTTATCAAAATATTATGAATATTGAATCATATTCATTAACTTAATTGAATTTAGCCTAGGCTTTTCTAGAAATTTTACTTATGATCCGCCTCAATGATAAACAAAAGCATTAAGGCAACCATGAAAAAGCAACCCGATATTGACGGATTTACAGTTCAACACCTTCCCATTATCAGCGCTTATGCAAGACGGAT
>MGTJ01000239.1 GCA_001799395.1 Desulfobacterales bacterium RIFOXYA12_FULL_46_15
ATAAATACAGAATCGGTGTTGATCTTGGCGGAACAAAAATTGAATCCATCCTTCTTTCTCCGGACATGAAGGAGTTATATCGGGATAGGATTCCGACACCTCCAGGGAACCGCTACGAGTATATAGTCAAGGCGGTTTATGATCAAATCAGGACAACAACTGAGAAAATTCCGGAAAAAAGTGTTTTTTCGATCGGAATCGGCATTCCAGGGGCTGTTAATAAAGAGACAGGCCTGGTCCATAACGCCAATACCACCTGCCTGATCGGGAAGCCTTTTCAATCTGACCTTGAAACCCTTTGCAATAAAAAAATAGCCATGGGAAATGATGCCGACTGCTTTACCCTGATCGAGGCGTTAGAAGGTGCAGGCAAAGGGTATGGAATGGTATTCGGTGTCATCATGGGAACAGGCTGCGGGGGTGGGATCTGTATAAACGGGGAAATATGGAACGGGGCCAACGGCATTGCAGGAGAATGGGGGCATTTCTCCATGGACCCTGGGGGGCGCCCATGTTATTGCGGCAACAAAGGCTGCGTTGAAACAAAAATCAGTGGGTCCGGCGTTGAGGCGTCATTCTTTGAAATGTTTGGCAGACCCCTTAAAATGAAAGATATTGTTGAAGGGTATAGACAGAATGATGATCCCTGTAAAATTATTTTTATCCAATTTCTGGAGGATTTCGGCAGGGCCTTGGGGGGAATGGTTTCTGTTCTTGATCCTGATGTTGTAGTAATTGGCGGCGGTTTGTCCAATATTGACGAAATTTATACCAGAGGTGTTGAACAAGTTCAAAAATATGCATTTCATAAAAAAATCAGGACTCCTATCTTAAAAAACAGGTTGGGGGATTCTTCAGGTGTTATTGGTGCGGCACTGCTGAAAGGATCATGAGCCTGTCTGTATTATTTCTTGACACTGTTTTAAAAGAATGATAGAAGTCGCTTGGTTTTTATAAAATGAAATCGGGGCGTAGCGCAGTCTGGTAGCGCACTTGACTGGGGGTCAAGTGGTCACTGGTTCAAATCCAGCCGTCCCGACCAAATCTTTTCTCTGGTTTACCTCTTTCGCCTTGACTTTGCATAACAAATAAAATAGTCAGATAAGTATATTCCATGGGATGTTTTCAGTGTTTTTGGGAAAAAGCAGTAAAAAGTATTGACTGATCATCCTTAGGATTAACCAAACAAACATTCAAAGGTTACGTTATGCCCAATTAACCAGGAGGGAACGGATCGATGAAATTTGACAGGTTGGTGTTTTTAGTTTTCTTTTTAATTTTTGTTGTGTTTTTATCCCCTGTCTCTGCGCAGGACCCTGCCGGAGAAAAAAAGAATTTTATTCTTGAGATTTCAGAAGAGACAGAGACCGGTCAGACGGGTGAGCATGCTCAAGCACAGGTCCATGAAGAGGCCGGCAGTCATGTGAGTCTCGGGGAGGTGCTGCCGCTGTTCAGTTGTATCCCTTTTGCCTGCATGCTTCTGTCTATTGCCCTCTTACCGCTTATCGCCGGAAATATCTGGCATCACCATTTTGGTAAGATTTCAGCATTCTGGGCTGCCTCTATGGCTGTTCCATTTATTTATCTGTATAAAGGGGTGGCGATCCATGAAATTCTTCATATTATTCTGGCCGATTACATTCCTTTTATTATCCTTTTATGGGCATTGTTCACGGTTTCCGGGGGTATTCTGCTTAAGGGAACATTAAGGGGGACCCCTCTTGTGAATACGGGAATTATCCTGATCGGAACCTTCCTCGCTTCATGGATGGGGACCACGGGAGCAGCCATGCTCATGATCCGTCCCTTATTACGGGCCAATGACCATCGGAAAAATAAGACGTTTATGGTAGTGTTTTTCATATTCCTTGTGGCGAATATCGGCGGTGCCTTGACACCATTGGGAGACCCCCCCTTGTTTTTAGGGTTTCTGCATGGGGTCAGCTTTTTCTGGACTTTCAAAATTCTACCCCAAATGCTTTTATCTGTCGGCATTCTTCTCTGCGTTTATTTTATTCTTGACACCTATTACTATAAGAAAGAAAAGGCATCGGTTCCGGATAAGGAAGAAAAAAAACCGCTTCGCCTGGTTGGAATATATAATTTCATTTTCCTTGGAGGAATTGTGGGTGCCGTTTTGATGAGTGGTGTCATAGATCTCGGTGAGGTATCAACCCTCGGCATCCACAGGGCGGTTCAGGATTGGTTAAGGGACGGTTTTTTGATTGCCATGGGGATCGGATCACTTATTGCTACCCCCAGGGAACTCAGGGAAGAAAATCAATTTTCATGGTTTCCCATCATAGAAGTCGCCTATCTGTTTATCGGCATTTTTATTACCATGATTCCCTGTCTTCTACTCTTGAAAGCAGGACCAAACGGTGCCTTTGCCTTCCTGATCAATGCCGTTAAGGAACCGTTTCACTATTTCTGGGTGGCAGGGATGCTGTCGGCTTTTCTCGATAATGCCCCAACATATCTGACCTTTTTTAATACAGCCCTTGGAAGTTTTTATGCCGGCATGCCGGAGGCAAGTTCCGTTCCCCTGCTGATGACGGAAAAAGCGGTTTATCTGGCAGCAATTTCATGCGGGTCTGTCTTTTTCGGGGCATGCAGTTATATCGGCAATGCCCCTAATTTTATGGTCCGTTCCATTGCCGGTGAAGCAGGGACACCCATGCCGAGCTTTTTCGGTTATATCCTGAAATATTCCCTGGTTTTTTTAATACCGACCTTTATAATAGTAACATTTATCTTCTTTTAATATATTCGGTATGTCAAAGATAATGCAAAGGATTGAAAAGGAGCAAAAAAACCAATGGATTTAAATCTTAAAGGATTAAAAATTGCCGTTATCGGGGGAAACAGCCCCTGTAAAAGGATTCTTGAAATACTAACGGGAACCGGTTTAAAAGAGCTTGCTCCTGAAGTCCTTTTGGTTGCAGATACCATTACCCATGCAGAGGGCATCCTGTATGCAAAGGAAAAAGGGATACGGGTGACTGCGGATTATAATGAGGTATGCGGTTTTTCGGGTATTGACGTTATCCTGAAACTGAAGAATGATGAAATTTTAAGCTGCATACTGGAAAAAATAAACACTGAGCGGGTCAGCATTATCGACCTTGGGGCCCATAGGGCCATGTCATTTTTGAATTTTCTTGAGGCAGAGGAAGAAAAGGCCGGGATCAAAAGAAAAATTCAGGCAGAAGAGATAGACCGGAAAGAAATAACAGATCTGTTTGACGACTATTCCACAAGAATAAGAAAGAACGCAGACAACGAAAATAAATATCTTGAGTCTGAAAGAGAAGATCTCATTGAAATTGAAAAAGAACTTTCCCAGATCATTCAGGGCAGTATGATACCGACTTTTATCATCAACAATGAACATATCATAACGCACTGGAATACGGCCTGTGAAGACCTGACCGGCCAAAAAGCCTATGAGCTGGTGGGAACGGATCGCCAATGGGTGCCTTTCCGGTCGGCAAAAAGGCCTACCATGGCCGATGTCATTGTCGGCGGAATGTCGGAAGAAGAGGTTTCAAAATATTACGGGGATTCCTGGAGAAAATCCGCCCTGATCAAAGAAGCCTATGAAGCGGAAGAATATTTCCCTCATCTGGGGGATGGCGGGAAGTGGATATTTTTTACTGCTGCCCCTATCAAATCACCGGACGGCAAGATTATCGGTGCCATTGAAACTTTAAGGGATCTGACAGAAGACAAAAGGGCAAAGGAAGAGCTGGAGCTTCAGGACAAGGAACTTTCCACCCTTTATGAAAAGTATAAAAAATCAGAGGAAAAATACAGGTCATTGTTTAATAATAACCCAAATCCGATTTTTATTATTGACCGCGAAACCTTTGAGGTCCTGGATGTGAATCACCGGGTGGAAAATGAATATGGATATATCAAAACAGATCTTCTGGGCCGGTCATTTTTTGATATCTGGGAAAGATCTGATGAAACTATCCGGCAGGGTCTTGAAGCACTTCCCAAAAACGGATCCATTCTTTTTACCAAGAAAAAACATTTTAAGAAAAACAAAACTTCTTTTTTCGTTAACGTTAAGGTTGTCCATGCCACATACAGTCACAGGGATGTCCTCATCGCATCGGCCACTGATATCACGGAAAGCGTGGAAAAAGAAACCCAGTTGATCCAGGCCGGAAAACTGGCAACCCTTGGAACCATGGCCGCCGGTATGGCCCATGAAATCAACCAGCCGCTGAATGTCATCCAGATCTGTGCCGATCTCATATTGAAAATGATCAATAAAGGGATCTCAATTCCAGATGAAGAACTTGTGATGATGGCCAATGATATCATCGATAATGTAACCCGGGCTGCCGGCGTAATCAAACATGTCAGGGATTTTTCAAGGCAATCGGAAAGAGATTTGAAAAAATTAATACTCAATGATCCCATCAAGGATGTTTTCAAGGTGTTGGGGCATCAGATCAGTGTTCATTCCATCCGGGTGTCGCTTGAACTTGATCCCGGCATTCCCGAGATCCGGGCAGAACATAACCGGCTGGAACAGGTGTTTATCAACCTTGTGACCAATGCCATTGATTCCATGGATGAAAATGCCGATAAAATAGAAAAACAAGGAGGCAAAGCTGAAAAAATGCTGCGCATCAAAACCTATGCCAAAGAAAATCAGGTGATTGCCGAAGTGTCTGATACAGGACTTGGGATGAATGAAGAAGTCAAACGGAAGATTTTTGAGCCTTTTTTTACCACAAAGGAAACCGGAAAGGGTACGGGACTGGGGACCAGCATCAGTTTCGGTATTATCAAGGATTATGGCGGAACAATTGAAATAGAGAGTGAGTTCGGTAAGGGCGCTACATTTGTTATCAGATTTCCGGTCATTGCATAAGGGAATGAATTATGTCTGCCTTTAAAATATTAATTGTTGATGATGAAGAATTGATTGTCCGGCTGCTTTCCATGTCGCTCCGGAGTGACGGTTACCAAACGGTTACCGCTTTCAGCGGGGAACAGGGGCTTGAAGTGTTTAAAGCCGAATCCCCGGATATTGTGGTCACAGATATTAAAATGCCGGGAATGGACGGGCTTGAACTTTTAAAAAGAATCAAGGCAATTGACTCTGAAAAAGAAGTCATCATTGTCACCGGCCATGGGGATATCGACTCCACCATCACGGCCCTTCAATACGGCGCCAGCGATTTCATCAACAAGCCGGTCCGGGATGCAGCCCTTGCCATTGCCCTTGAAAGGGCAAAATCAAAGATTGCCATTCGCAAGAAACTTGAAGAATATACAACCCGTCTTGAAATAAAAATAGCAGAGGCAACAGAAGAAATCCGTAGAAAGTCCAATTTCCAGAGGCTGTTGATTACCAGTTCCAATGATGCCATTGTAGCTTTTGACAGTGACTGGAAAGTAGTCGTGTACAACCCTGAAGCGGCAAGGGTATTTGGCGATCCGGCAAAGGATGTTCGAAACAAGATGAATATTGATGAGCTTTATACCCCGGCAATTGCAAAGGTTTTTAAAAATCAGGTCAAGGATCAAAAAAGCCAGAGAAATTTTCCATGGAAAGAGCAGGTGATTTATACCAAAGACGGAAGGCAGATCCCGGTTCGATATGCCGGCAATGTCCTGTTTGAAAACAATGAATTTGTCGGGACGGTTAATTTTTTCCAGGACCTGACGGAAATCAAGCGGCTTGAAAAGGAACTGGTTCAATCCGAACGGCTGGCGGCGGTGGGTCAGACCGTCAGCGGCCTTGCCCATTATGTGAAAAATATTCTCATCGGCCTCAAGGGCGGTTCCTATATCGTGGATGTGGGGATACAGAAAAACAATACGGAAAAACTCAAATCCGGCTGGGAAACCATTAAAAAGAACATCAAGCGGATCGGTGACCTGACCCAGGACCTCCTGACCTATTCCAAACAGAGAGAACCTGAAATGGAGGCCTGTTCCCCCCATGACATCATCAACGAGCTTGTGGAATTATTAAAAGGGTTTGCCGCATCAAAGAACATCATCCTTTCAAAGGACCTGGACAAATCCGTCGATCAGGTTATGGCCGACCCCAAGACCATTCATCATGCTCTTTTAAACATCATCAACAATGCCATGGATGCTTGTGTTGAAGATGAGGATGTATCTAAAAAACATGAAGTCAAAATTCTGACCCATATCGACAAGAACAATATGATCTGTTTTGAGATTACGGACAATGGCTGCGGAATGGATGAGGATACGAGAAAAAAATTGTTCACTCCCATGTTCAGTTCCAAGGGCGGCAAAGGAACAGGGCTCGGGCTCCTTGTGACTGGGAAGCTGATTGAAGAGCATAGAGGAACCATTGAGATTGAAACAAGTCCCGGTATCGGCAGTATATTCAGGGTCAGGCTTCCCTATGAAAAAGTAAAACCGGTTGATGGAAATTGACCAAGGAGGGTAAACTATGAGTAAAAAGGTTCTTGTGGTGGATGATGATCCGGATGTTCGATCATTTGTTGTCACGGTCCTGGAAGAAAACCAGTATATCCCTTTAATCGCCCAAGATGGCGTGGAAGGGCTGGAAAAGATTGAAAAAGAAAAGCCTGACCTTGTGATCCTTGATGTGCTGATGCCGAGGGGGAGCGGGATCAGGCTATACCACCACCTGAAAACCAATGATCAATTCAAGAAACTTCCCATTATCATGTTTACCGGGATAGCCCTTCGGTCCTTTCTTAAATCCCAGAAAGTTCTGGATGAGTTTAAAGGTGCTGAAGTCCCTAAACCTGATATTTACCTGGAAAAACCGGTTGACCCTGAAGTATTGGCAACAGCAGTCAGGAAAAAGCTGGGTTAATTTATATCAGACCAAAAACTGGAGTCATTATGGAAATAAAAAAACTGCTTTTTGTAACAAAGTTTGAAGATCTTTGTTATGATGCCTTGAATTCTCTTCTGGAGCTTAGAAAAGCAGCTCTGGAACATGTTGTTTTTCTGAATGTCATTGAAAGAGATAAGGTTGCCATGAAAAGAGGAGCCGGTTATCTTAAGGAAGAAGAGGTCAAATTAAAGGAAACGGCCAATATCAGGTTTATTGACTGGGCTGAAAATCTTTTTGAAATGGGAATGGAAGTCGGAGCCTATATCGAAGTATCCACCCTGATTCCTGAAATCCTGAAGGTCATTGAAAAAGAATCTCCTGATCTCATCGTCATCGGCCGTTCCCATAAAACCACCCTGGAACAGCTCTATTCAGGCTCAGACGTGAGTGAACTGGTCCGCAGAACCCGGATTCCGATTCTTGTTTTCAAACACATTGCTGAAGATAAGATCGTTCCTGAAAAACTTTTTGAACGCCCGTTACTTGCCACCAACTGGTCTGAAACCGGGATCAGGATGGTTGAATATATAAAAGGTATGAAAAATGTGATTGGAGAGATCCATGTGATCCATGTGGTTAAGGACAGTGTACTTAAAAGCCCTAATGCCCATGCAGTACAGAAAGTGAGAAAATCGGAACGTAAAAAACTGGATACTCTCTGCAATGAGCTTGAGGACCTGGGAATCAAAGCCAGATCCCATGTGTATGTGGGTGATCCTCAAAAAGAGATTGAAAAGGCAGCCAAGGAATACCAGGCCAGCATGATTATATTAGGTTCCAGCGACAAGGCAGCCATCCTTGAACGGTGGGTAGGCTCCATTTCAAAGAATATTGCGGATGATTCAGTTTTTCCCTGTTTGATTATTCCCGGCAAAAAATAAATTTATCTCTGTTTAAAAATGCTACAATGTAAATACGAAATAGCTTTTTTTATTATAAATATATTGACTCGTTAAAACAGAGCTGTTATAAGCACCAGCGGACTTGATATTGACATACAAAGTTAATTTAAGGAAAATATATGAAACTCCTATTCATAGACGATGAACAAACTTTTCTAAAATATCTTGCCAAGCGTTTGGTTCTGGACGGCTTTTCAGTAAAGACCACTTTTTCAGGAGAAGAAGGCGTTGATGCCGCTTCAAAAGAAAATTTTGATGTAGCCGTGGTTGACCTTCAGATGCCGGGAATTGACGGTATCGAAGTTCAGAAAAGGCTGAAAGATCTTCAGCCGAGTCTTCCCTGCATCGTCCTGACAGGGCATGGAAGTGTTGAAAATGCCCTGGAAAGCGGAAAGTATAATGCTTTTAAATTTCTGTCAAAGCCTGTGGATATGGATACTCTCATTGAAACCATTAAAGCGGCTTATGATTTCAGAATTCAGCAGGAAAAGCTATCTTCAGAGAAAGACGGTGCCGGCAAAGATTCCGGGAAACAAGGCCCCATCTCCAAATTGTATGGAAAATTCCGTAAACTCTATGGAGTTGAAAAATAAGAGTTCCGGTTTTTGGGTGTGATTCTATTTTCGGGGAGGGGTATGCAATGAACGTTTCTAATAATGAAATTTCCAATGGTAATGAAAGTTCGTCACCTGGATATTTAAAATCCTTTTTTTCATTTTTAATTACATTTGTTTTAATGCTTTTATGCTGGCTGGTTCTTTCAGGAATATTTGAACCGCTGATTCTGTTTTTGGCCTTTATTTCATGTTTTCTGGTTGCCTATTTTTTTTCCGATCTTTTATTCCCTTCATTGGAAACGGCTTACATTGGAATATTTTTCAGATTCGTTCAGTATTTGCCCTGGCTGGTCTGGCAAATTGTATTAGCCAATTTCCATGTTCTGTATGTTACCCTTCATCCACGGATGAAGGATTTAATTGAACCTCAGATTATTACTTTTAAAACCAATTTAAAATCAGAGATGGCCATTGTAACCCTGGCCAATTCCATTACCCTGACTCCGGGTACGATTACGGTAACGGCAGACAGTGACGGTGTGTTCAAGGTTCATGCCATTGACACGGCATCGGCTGAAGGTTGCCCCGGAGATATGCTGGAAAAGGTTGCAAAGATTTTTGGAGAAACTATATGACATCATTCTTTCTTTATGTCGCACTAGGTTTGTGCCTGATCATGGTTTTATCGATTTACAGGGTCTTATTCGGACCGACTACGCTGGACCGGCTTATCGGTGTTAATGCCATCGGCAGCAAAACAGTTATCCTTTTGCTTCTCATCGGTTTTTTGTATGGGCGAGTAGATATGTTTGTCGATATTGCCCTTGCATATGGGCTACTGAATTTTGTGGCCGTCATCGCAGCAGCACGGTATTTTCACAAGAGAAAAGGACTGTACGAAGAATCCTTTATGGATTGATCGTCAGCAGGGAGAAACCATGAATATTATTGTTATTGCATTATTGGTTTTTGGTTTGTTCTTTTTTCTGGCAGGTGCCATTGGGATTATGCGAATGCCGGATTTTTACAGCAGACTTCATCCGGCAGGCAAACTCGATACGCTTGCAACACTTGCCATGGTGATGGGGCTTGCTGTCTATAACCTGAATCAGATTACCCTCGGAACCATCCTTATATCCTTAAAAATGTTTTTGATCGTTTTTTTTGTGTCTCTGGCCAGCCCTACTGCTACCCATACCATTGTGGATGCCGGAATGAGGGCCGGATTAAGACATTGGACCAAAAAGAAACAAAGGGGTTAATTTATGCATTGGCCTATTGATATCGTTGTACTAACCTTTGTCATTTTTTGTGCAATCGCCGCACTTTCTGTTAAGGACCTGTTAGCAACTGCCATTCTGTTCGGTGCATATTCATTTTTAATGTGCCTGCTCTGGACCATTATGGGCGCTGTGGATGTCGCTTTTACGGAGGCTTCCGTAGGTGCAGGGGTCAGTACGGTGTTCTTTGTAGCTGCAATTTTCAGAACGAGCAGGAGGACAAAAGATTGAGAGTTATCGCATTCATCATTGTTTGCCTGACAGGGGCATTATTGTTATATGGGACAACTGAGTTTCCGGATTGGGGAGACCCTAAATCACCGGCTTCGCTTCATGTGTCCAATTATTATATTGAAAAAACATATGAAGATACCCACGCACCCAATTTTGTGACAGCAGTTGTAACTGACTACCGCGGGTTTGATACCATGTTCGAAACAGCCGTTATTTTTACTGCCGGACTCGGTTGCTTCCTTTTACTAAGAGATTTCAGGGAAAAAAAAGAACATTATTATCAACATATTCCCACAGGGGTCATTCTTCATCTAAAAGATGAGAAAAAATCACTACCGGTCGGAAAAGAATTCGGATATATGGATAAAGAATGGGTTCCACCGGATCTGATCAATAAAACCGTATGCAGGATATTGATTCCTTTCATTCAGATCTATGCCCTGTATGTTGTGGCCCATGGAGATTATTCTCCTGGAGGAGGATTCCAGGGGGGAGTCATTTTCGGGTCCAGTCTTATCCTTCTGGCAATTTCTTATGATCTGAAGACTCTTGTAAAACGGATTAAAGAAAGGTTATTGGGGATTTTCGCAGCCCTCGGTGTATTGATCTATGCAGGAACCGGTGTTCTCTGCCTTTTTATGGGAGGTAATTTTCTGGATTATGGAAAGCTTGCCCCATTATTGCCAGGACATTCGGATCATATACGGGCATATGGAATGCTTGTCGTTGAAATCGGTGTCGGAATCGCTGTCATGGCAGTCATGACCATTATATATATTAACATCGTTTCCGAAGGAAGACATGATGAAGGACTATAGGTAAAGCTATGAGTGATGTGTTATCCCTGATTATCGCAAAATACAATTACTGGCTGTATGTGATCCTCATGATGATCGGTCTTTACGGCATGATTGCCAAAAACAACCTGATAAAGAAGGTGGTGGGCATGAATATATTTCAAACAGCTATTATTCTTTTTTATGTTTCAATCGGATACAAGACCAATGCAAGCATCCCGATTATTACAACTGCTGATACCGCTCATGGGGTTGTTGTCCGGGCGGCCGATTATATTAACCCGTTGACTTCCTGTCTCATGCTGACGGCCATTGTTGTTTCTGTTGCGACTTTTGGCTATGCCATGGCCCTTGCCGTCAGAATATACCAGCGATATCAGACCCTGGAAGAAGATGAACTCAGAATGCGCTTATCGGAAGAATAAACCATGGAAAATTACCCTGCCCTCATCGTTGTTGCACCGTTTATAACCGGACTTTTGGCCGGGCTTTTTGTATGGATTGAAAAACGTCTGTCTTACCCGATTGTTCTAACAGGTCTTTTCGTTTCAGCGTTATCAGCCATTCAGGTACTGATCCGGGTGATAGGGTCAGGTCCCATCCAGTATAAGCTAGGTGGATGGTCACCCCCCATCGGGATTGAATACCGGATCGACCTATTAAATGCCATGGTTCTTTGCCTTGTTTCAGGTGTTGCATTCCTGAACCTGATCGCCAGTTACAAGAGTGCCCTTAAAGAAATCGGTGATCGCGCCAGTTCTTATTTTACGGTTTATAATTTGTTTATAACCGGGCTTCTCGGGGTTACCATCACCGGTGACTTGTTTAATCTGTATGTTCTTATTGAAATCACCTCATTGACCAGCTATGCCCAGGTGGCCATGGGAGATAGAGACAGGGGACCCCTTGCCAGCTTGAACTATATATTTATCGGTGTTATAGGAGCGAGTTTCTATCTTCTGGGTGTCGGATATCTTTATATGTATACCGGTTCTTTGAACATGGCAGACGTGGCTGTTCTTATCAAGGGATCACAGGGATCATCAACGGTTCTCACTGCGTTTATCCTCTGTATCCTGGGAATATGGATCAAGATGGCCCTTTTCCCCTTCCATGTCTGGCTTCCCAATGCCTATACCTATTCACCCGTAATTTTTTCACGTGTGGTTGCCCCTCTGATGACCAAAGTCATGGTATATATCATGATCCGGCTCATGATCACCGTATTTGGGTATGATTATATCTTTAACACACTGCATCTTTCCGAGGCCGTGGTCTGGCTCGCCACGATTGCCGTCCTTGCCGGTGGTGTTATGGCCCTGGCTCAGAAAAACCTGAAAAAAATGCTGACCTATATTATTGTCAGTGAGATCGGCTATATGGTGGGAGGGGCATGGATGGGTAATCAGCTTGGTATGACCGGGGCGATTTTACACATTTTCAATGATGCACTGATGACGTTTGCCCTTTTCCTTGCTGTCGGAAATATGGTTTACAGGATTGAGAAAGTTGACATTACGGATTTGAAAGGGTTATTTGGAAAAATGCCCTGGACCATGGGCGGATTCGTCCTGGCTGCGTTCAGTATAATTGGAGTCCCGCCTACCTGCGGATTTTTCAGCAAATGGTACCTGATTCTGGGCGCCCTTGAAAAAGGGGCTTACCATTTTGCAGCTGCCCTTATTGTATCCAGTCTTATCTGCGCCGTGCTGTTTTTTAAAGTATTTGAAATCTGTTTTTTTGAATCCGGGTCCCATGGGCATGAACACTCTTCCCACGGTCCTGCCGTGATTGAGGAAGCTCCGGTATCCATGCTGGTTATCTCAGGGCTTGTCAGTCTTTCCTTGATTGTTGCAGGGTGTTACTCAGGTACTATTGTAAATACGATTATTCTTCCTTTTTTAAAGTGAAAAATAAATTTGAATACAAAATTACAAAGGCAATAAAATAAATGGAAACCATTATTTCAATCAAACCCCTTTTAGCCGTTCTTGTTTCTCTTCTCGTCATTCCAGTGCTGGTCTCTTCTTCAGACAAGCCCAATGTAAGGGAGTCATGGACGTTTATTGCGGGAATTATTAAATTTCTTATTGTTCTTTCAATGCTTCCGGCCGTGTTGTCTCAGAAACAAATTGTATTAACCTTGTTTAAAATTGCCCCGGGTGCGGATATTGCTTTCAGGGTGGATGCACTGGGGATGCTATTCGCCCTTGTGGCCTCATCTTTGTATATCATCACATCCATGTACTCCATCGGATATATGAGGGGATTGAATGAGCATGGCCAGACCCGGTTTGTGTCCTTTTTTGCACTTGCCATTAGTGCAACCATTGGGGCTGCATTTTCAGCAAACCTCCTGACCCTTTATCTTTTTTATGAAGTATTGTCACTTGCTACCTATCCTCTTGTGACACATCATCAGGATGAAAATTCCAGAATTTCCGGCAGAAAATATCTTGTCTTTATATTAGGGACATCCATAGGTCTGGTGTTGCCTGCCATGATCTATTGCTATCATGCCACCGGAACCCTTGAATTTGCCTCTGGCGGAATTTTTTCAGGTCAGCTCAGTAAACCTGCAGCCACCGTGTTATTGCTTATGTTTGTATTCGGATTTGCCAAGGCCGGGATCATGCCAGTCCATTCATGGCTTCCGGCTGCAATGGTTGCACCGACACCGGTTAGTGCGCTGTTGCATGCCGTAGCGGTCGTAAAGGTCGGGGCTTTTTCCATCGTCAGGGTCATCACCGGTATTTTCGGTGTTGATTTCCTCTTGTCCTTTCACCTGGGTTCACTGGTGGCAGCCATTGCCTCCATCACCATTATCGTCAGTTCCTGCATCGCATTGACCCAGGATGAATTTAAGCGGCGGCTGGCGTATTCAACCATCGGGCAGTTGTCCTATATCATACTAGGTGTAGCCTTGCTGTCACCCAAGGGGATGACGGGAGGAATGCTGCATATCGCCATGCATGCATTTGGGAAAATAACGCTTTTTTTCTGTGCAGGCGCAATTTTTGTGGCCACAGGGAAAAAATATATCAGTCAGATGGTGGGTATCGGAAAAAGAATGCCGCTTACCATGATAGCTTTTCTGATAGGCTCTATGAGCATAATCGGGCTTCCCCCCACAGGCGGGTTTATCAGCAAATGGTATCTGGTTTTGGGTACACTTGAAGGTGATCAGATGATCATGTTGTTTGTTCTTCTGTCCAGTTCTCTTTTAAATGCAGCCTATTTTATGCCGATTTTTTACAAAGCATTTTTCTGTACAAAAGAAGAATCCATGTTTGAAGATAAGATTGAAGAGGCTCCCATGATGTGTGTGATTCCTCTTCTGATTACCGCTCTGATTTCTTTTGGTCTGTTTTTTTTCCCTCAACCCTTTTTAGATCTGGCAAAACTGGCTGTAAAAGGATTTATAGGAGGCTGATTCAGTTATGAAAACCGGTAAGGATAAAAGCGAATTAATGGAACTTAAACATGATGCAGTTCCGGGATACCGGGGGATATTTTCCGTTGTGTTTACGTTAAGCCTTTTATATATGGCATTTATATTATTTCAACCTTGTTTCTAAAAGATTAGGCATATCATTTATGGAAAAAAAACATGTATTTGATGATCCACGGAATGTAAAAAGGCTGTTAACGGTCTTTTTCAGTACAGTGGTCATACTTCTGATTCTTGATGTTTTTTATATTGTCCTTTCCAAAACCCATGTGATTCACCGGCACGTGAATTATAAATGGGAAGAATTCTGGGGCTTTTATGCGTTTTACGGTTTCGTTGCCTGTGTCATACTGGTACTGGTATCAAAATATATCTTAAGGCCCCTTGCTAAACGGGAGGAGGACTATTATGACAAATAGCATCCTTCCTGCTTTGATTTTTATAATAGGCGGTTTTATGATCCCATTTTTCAGGGGCAGGGCGAAATCGATCTATATGATGTTGATTCCTGTTGTAGGCTTTATCAATCTGATCAACATCCCTATGGGGAACCATTATCTGATGGGTTTTTCAGATTTTAAACTAGTCCTTCTGCATATCGACCGGTTAAGCCTGCTCTTTGGGTATATTTACCATATCATTGCCTTTATCACGGTCATCTATATCCTGAATTTTAAAAATGATGTGGAATATGTATCCGGTTTTTTCTATGCTGGTGCCGCTCTTGGTGCTGTTTTTGCCGGTGATCTGTTTTCTTTTTTCATTTTCTGGGAAATGCTGACCATTGGTTCGGTCATGCTGATCTGGGCAAGAAAGACAAAGTCGGCACAGGCGGCAGGATTAAGATATCTTCTGGTTCATGCCTTCGGCGGATTGGTACTGCTTGCCGGCATCGTACTCAATTTTACGGAAACCGGTTCCCTTGAAATGCTGAAATTAACCTTATCCGGGCCGGGGTCCTATCTGATCTTCCTGGGTATCGGTATCAACTGTGCATGGCCTGTTCTTCATCCCTGGCTGACGGATGCATATCCTGAAGCCACCATCGGCGGAACTGTTTTTTTGAGCGCATTTACCACAAAAACCGCGGTTTATGCGCTTGCAAGACTCTTTCCAGGAACAGAAGCCCTGATCTGGATCGGAGTGGCCATGGCAGCCTTTCCGATTTTTTATGCTGTTATTGAAAATGATCTTCGCAGGGTGCTTGCCTACAGTTTGATCAACCAGGTCGGGTTTATGGTGGTCGGCATCGGCATTGGGACGGAGCTTGCCATAAACGGCGCCTGTGCCCATGCTTTTAATGATATTCTTTTCAAGGGACTTTTATTCATGTCCATGGGTGCGGTCATGTACCGGACCGGAAAAATAAATGCCACAGATCTGGGCGGACTATATAAGAGCATGCCATGGACTGCATTGTTCTGTTGCGTGGGTGCGGCATCCATTTCCGCGTTCCCGTTGTTTTCAGGATTTGTCAGCAAATCCATGGTGATGGAAGCGGCGGCAAGCGGTTCACATCTTGTGGGTCAGAAAAGCTATGTCATAGTCTGGCTGGTTCTCTTATTTGCTTCAGCCGGTGTATTTCATCATGCCGGTATTAAAATTCCATTCTTTGCGTTTTTCGGTCATGATGCCGGTCACAGGGTGAAAGAAGCACCTTTGAACATGCTGATTGCCATGGGGATAGCTGCGGTCCTCTGTGTTTTTATCGGGACCTTTCCCAAACCTTTATACAATCTTCTGCCGTTTGCCGTGGACTATCATCCCTATACTATTTCCCATGTTTTATCCCAGACCGAGCTTCTCTTCTTTTCAGCCCTTGCGTTTACACTTCTCCTGCTTTCCGGTATTTATCCGGCTGAGATGAGAGCTTTGAATGTGGATGCAGACTGGATATACAGAAAATCAGGGAAAGCGCTTTATCAGATTTTTGACACGGTTTTGAATCCATTGAATGCCTGGTGTGAAAGACTTGTCAGAGGGGCGGCAACCGGAACGGCTGATTTTTTTAAAGATGCCGGTGCAAAGATTTCTATATTTGTAGCGGTTAATATCTGGCTTCTGGCCGGGTACCGTGACAAACACCTGGAGATTAAAAAGCAGAAACTATATAATGATATTCTGCAGGGAACTTTACCTGCAGGGATTGGTGCTGCAGTGACAATTACATTTATACTTCTGGTCTATGTGTTCATTTAAAAAGGCATTACCATGGTTAAAATTGAAGATTTAAAACGGATTAATTTATTAAGGGATATCCCGGATCATCTCCTTGAGATCATCTCCAGAGAAGCACAATTGAATATTTACGGGAAAGACACCCAATTGATGACCATCCATGAAAAAGTTGATACTTTCTTTATGCTCATTATGGGTCAGGTGGCCATCAAAAAAGAATTAACACCCAGGATTGATATTATTTTCGATTTTATTCAGTCAGGGTCTTCCTTTGGAACATCCGCACTTATGGAAGGGTCAATATCTTCCTATACTGCCGTGTGCCAGGAGCCCTGCGAAGCAATCACTTTATCAGGGTTACGGATAAGAGAATTGTTTAAGGACAATCACGAACTGGCCTATTATATGTTACAGGGCGCTGCAAGACAATATAAGAAAAAGATGGATATCCGGGCAAAGATGATTATAAAGACTCTTGATGAAAACCCGGAGTTAAAGGGTGCTGTACATGATATTGAAAATCTCACTCCGGTAGCCTGATAAGGATCTTAAAATAATGGTTGAAAAAGAATATTTAAAAAAAATCGGTTTTTTGAAAGATTTGCCTGACAGGATTCTTGAAAAAATAGGTGCTATTTCTCAACTTGAGACTTTTGATGAGGAAAGTCTGCTCTTCAGACAAAATCAGGAGAAAGCCCTTTTATATATGCTGGTTTCAGGCAAGGTTTTTTTAAACAGCAGATCTGCCTCAGGAAAATCTCTGACTCTGGATGAAGTTACTCCGGGAAGAACTTTTGGCGTGTCTACCCTTTTAGGAGGAGGCCATGCCAGTACCTTTACCGCCATATGTGCTGAAACCAGCACCATGATTACTGTATCCGGCGAACAGATGCGCCAGTTGTTTATAGATGATTTTGAGACCGGGCATGCCGTCATACTGAAAGTTGTCGAGCTTTTCAGGTCAAGGATGGAAATGCATACTCGCCAATTTATTCAATCCCTTGCAAATCATCCTGAAATCAGGGTGCTCTAAAAAAGAGAACCTTATTTTTTCCAGAACTCCGGAACAACGAGGATGATCAGGGTATAGAGTTCAAGACGGCCGAGCAGCATGCAAAAGGATAAAAGCCATTTGGCTGTTTCCGGAAGATGAGCAAAATTTTCAGTCGGTCCCACGGTTCCGAATCCGGGTCCGATATTTCCGATACAGGCTGCAACCGCACCGAATGCAGTCATCATATCCAGTCCCATGCTTCCAAGAAGCATGCTTGAGATAATAAAAACAGCCATATAAAGGATGATAAATGCCATAATGCTTCTCAGCACATCATTGGGAATTACCATGGCATTGATCTTTACCTGGTTAATACTTCTGGGATGGATGATCTTAAACAATTCCCTGTAAACATATTTGCAGCAGACAAGTATCCTTGAGCATTTCATACCGCCGCCTGTTGATCCGGCAGAAGCACCGATAAACATGCAGAAAAAGAGGATCATCTGGCTGAGTCCGGGAAATTTTTCATAGTCAGCTGTTGCAAATCCTGTTGTTGTCAGGATGCTGACGACCTGGAAGCAAGCAAATCTGAAGGCCTCATGAAAGGTATGGTAGAAATTACCATAGGTGTCCCAGGTAACCAGGAGTGTCATGGCAAGAGTGAATAAAAGAAAAAAACGGCATTCTGTATCTTCCCAGAAGATCAGGGTTTTACCCTTGAGCATCTGGTAATGGAGTGTAAAATTGATACCTGCCAGGAGCATGAAAAAGATAATGGTATAATCAAAAAAGGCACTGTTGTAATGGGCTATTGAGGCATTTTTTGTGGAAAATCCCCCGGTGGGCATAGTGGTAAAGGCATGGCAGGCAGCCTCAAAAAGGCTCATGCCGCCACCCAGAAGGAAAATAATTTGAAACAGGGTAAGGACTGCATAAACAACCCACAGGATTTTTGCCGAATCGCTCAGCCGTGGGGTGAGCTTATCCGGAACCGGGCTGGGTACCTCAGCCTTATATAACTGGATGCCCCCGACCCCGAGAAAGGGAAGGATGGCAATGGACAGAACAATGATTCCCATCCCTCCCAGCCATTGAATAAAACTTCTCCAGAAAAGAAGACTTGGGTTTGCCGCCTCAATATTCGTCATTACCGAAGACCCGGTCGTTGTAAATCCGGAAACAGATTCAAAGAATGCATCTGTAAAATTTGTAAATTCCGGTTCGAAATAAAAGGGAAGAGCCCCGAAAAGACCTATGGCTGTCCAGGCAAGGGCAACAGTCGTCATCCCCTCTTTTTGATTAATGTAATCATCCCCTTTGCTTTTTTTGGATAGCACAACCAGAATAAGCCCTGCTGCTAATGAAATGCCCATGGACCGGATAAAACCATCCCAGGCATGATCGTGATAATAAAAGCTTACGAGAAGGGGAAATATCATGGTAAGGCCAAGAAGAATCAAAAGTGTGCCGATAACACCGGCAATGAACCACCAGCGCATCAGAAAAAATCCAGCTTAACAGTCAGAAGTTTTTCAAGCTTTTTAACCGCCTGCCGGACGGCAAACAGGATTATCCTGTCACCGGGTCTGACCACACTATCGCCGGCCGGCATGATGACTTCCCCATTCCTGATAATGCAGACAAGAATAGCGCCCTTGGGAAAGGAAATTTTCTTCAGAGGGTTATCCGTTATATCGGATGTTTCAAGGGCAATGGCTTCTATGAATTCACCCCGGTCACCGAAAACGGAAATATCAGACAGAACTTTACCTTTTCTGACTTCCTGAAGAATGGAGCTGACAGCAGACAATCTCGGGCTGACGATTTTATCAATGCCGATGGTAGATAAAAGAGGGAAATAATTGGATTTACCGATTCTCGTAATAGTATTCCGGACCCCCATGTTTTTTGCCATGAGGGAAACAAGAATATTGGTTTCATCATCTTCAGTAACTGTTACAATGACATCACCCGGGTTTATATTTTCTTCAAAAAAAAGCTTTTGATCAGATCCGTCTCCATGAAGAATGATGGTTTTATTCATTTTTTCAGACAGATAGCGGCAACGCTGCATATCCGATTCTATGATTTTTGTTTTAATGTTGTCTTTTTCAAGTTTTCCTGCAAGCCTCTCACCGATTCTCCCGCCGCCGATGATAAAAACGTGCCGGGCAGGTTCTGTTTTAAGCCCGAAAAGTTTCAGAGTGGTCTCAAGCTTTGCTGTTTCACAGACAAAATAGATTAAATCTCCGGCTTCGACATGGTTGGTCCCTCTTGGAACAATCACCTCATTCCCCCGGATAATGGCAGCGATCAGCGGCCGGTCGGTCCCAAACCGGGATGCAAAATCAATGAGCCGTACGCCCACCATGGGCGATTGTTTTTCAATTCTTATCCCGATATATTTAACCTGTCCGTCTACAAAATCCCCGACATCTGCAGCACCCGGGACTTCAATGAGTTTTCGGATGGTATTCACAACCTCGATTTCAGGATTGATCACGGTATCAATATGGGGATTTTCCTTTTTAAACCGATCATGATACGGATCAAAGTCAGCGTCCCTGATCCGGGCCAGTTTCCTGGTGGTGGGTGAGAGCAGGTCGGTCATGAGGCAGGCCACGAGATTGATTTCATCGCTGTCGGTGACGGCCAGAAGGATTTCAGTGTCTTTGATACCGGCGTCTGTCAAAATTTTCGGGTTACTTCCGGAGCCGGCGATAGTCTGGACGTCTAGATCTTCGGCAAGCCGCCGGAGGGCATCCGGGTTTTTGTCAATGACAATGACCTGTTTGTTTTCAGAAGACAGCCGCCCGGCAATATTGTATCCTACTTCACCGGCACCTACAATAATAATCCTCAAATAGATTCTCCTGTCTTTTCGATCAAGATTTGGTGCCCAATCTACTAAATCACTGAAAAACTGTCAATAAAAGATAAATACCGGATATTACCGGCTAATGATATTTACAGTATGAAAAAATAGCTGACATCTGTTTTTTAAGGAAGTCTTTGTGCAATTCAGGCCAATATTTTAAAATATTGTTGTTATTTCAGTTTGTTAAAAATATTTCAGTTAACTTAAAAATCATCGGCATCATAGTTGCTCTAAAGAGTTTTCAAACCGGTTAAACTGTTTTCATTTTTAAAAGGGTATAGAAGATAATGAATAATACAACCCCAAAGCAGACCCATACAGGAGATAGAGTCAGGCGATCCATTCTCACCAATATGATCATTGTACCGTTTATTCCTTTTATCCTGGCCATTGGCGTCGGTTTTTATTATTTTACCACTTCTCTTGAGAATAACACTACTGCAAGCATGAAGCGAATCGTATCCGACCACCGGAATATGATCGAATCCTTTTTGATGGAACGAAAAGCAGATCTTGAATTTGTCACCAATGCATTCCAATACGATGAGATCAATCAGAAAGAAACCATTGATGCCATATTTGAAAATTTAAAAAAACAGTCCGGCGCCTTTATTGACCTCGGGCTCTTTGACCCTCAGGGGATTCATGTCCGGTATTCGGGTAAATACGAACTTCAGGGTAAAACCTATGCAGATGAATTATGGTTCAAACAGGTCATGCAGAATGGGGCTTATATCAGTGACATTTTTCTTGGATACAGGCATCTTCCCCATTTTGTGATTGCCATAAAACACGGCAGTGGTAAAAATACCTGGGTTCTGAGGGCTACCATTGATACCTTGTATTTTGACCGGATGATTTCCCAGGTGAGAATCGGGAAGACGGGAGAGGCCTATATTCTGAACAAAGATGGGATTTCCCAATCTGAAAGACGATCGTCAAATATCCAGGTCATGGAGAAGGACCCTGAATTTGCCGATTTTTCGAAACCTGAAGAAGCCATTCATACCTTTATCAAAACCGATTCATCCGGCATCAAATATCTGTATGCCGTCACCTGGCTCAAGGACAAAGAATGGATGCTGGTGGTGCGGCAGGAGAAAAAGGATGCATACCGGTTTTTATATACTGCCGTTTATATCAATCTGATCATTATGATTCTGGGTGTGGCCGTTATCATTGTGGTTGCTACCTTTATCACCGACCGTATCCTGAAACAGATAGAAAAACTCGGACGGGAAAAGGAAAACCTTGGGAATCAGCTTATCCGGGCGGCACAACTGGCTGAAATCGGTGAAATGGCAGCCGGGTTTGCTCATGAGATCAATAATCCCCTCCAGATTATCAAAAGCGAACACGCCTTAATTGAAACCTTCCTTGAAGATATATCCCATAAGATAGATGAAAAGGGAAAAAGGGATTTGGATGAGATTGAAGATTCCTTGGGTCAGATAAAGATCCAGGTAAACCGTTGTTCGGAAATTACCCATGCCATTCTAAGATTTGGGAGGAAAAATGAGATACGGCTGGAAACTCTGAATCCATGCTGCGTTATCCCTGAAATTATCCATATGATTGAAAAAAAAGCTGAGGTGCATGGGATTGAAATCATCAAACAACTTTCTGAAGATTCGCCTGAGTTTATTGGCGACACTTCCCAATTTCAACAAGTAATGCTCAATCTTTTTAATAATGCCATGGATGCCATAACCGAACGTCATGGATCAAAAGGGGGGATGCTGAAGATTGAGACCGGTATGAAAGATGAAAAATTTTTGATTGTAAAGATTACAGATAACGGAGCAGGCATCAGCCCTGAGAATATCGGTAAAATCTTTTCCCCGTTTTTTACCACTAAGCCTGTGGGCAAGGGGACCGGGCTCGGGCTGTCTGTTTGTTACGGTATTATAGAAAGTTTTGGCGGAACAATGGAAGTGACGAGCGAAGAAAATGCCGGGGCGGCTTTCATTATAAGTCTTCCGGTAATAACCCAATAGAAAAGTCAGGAGAATAGATATGGAAAAATTGAAAATGATGCTGGTGGACGATGAGGAACGATACCTTCAGACCACAGCTAAATTGATTGAAAAAAAAGGATATGAAGTTTTGACAGCCGGGAGCGGAGAAGAAGCCCTTGAAAAGCTCAGGGTTCAGACTGTTCATGTGGTTGTTCTGGACATGAAGATGCCTGGCATGGATGGGAATGAGACATTAAAGGCCATTAAAGCAATGTACCCTCTGGTGGAAGTGATTATGCTCACCGGCCATGCAACGGTCGATTCTGCCATTGACGGCTTGAGAAACGGAGCATTCGACTATCTTATGAAACCTGCGGATCTGGATCAGATCCTGGAGAAATCCTTGGATGCGTTTGAGAAACGTCAACGGATTGAAGAAAAAATCAGAGTGGCTCAGATGAAAATCTTGTAAGATGCCCCTGTGAATTAGAAGGTAGAGAAATGGCTGGACAAATAGTGAAAATATTTCAGTTCTACGGCTATGCCTTAATTCAAATTCTGATCGAACCTAAGCGGTTTTTTACGGAATTGCCGGATAATGCCTCCCTGATTGTATCTTTGGGATTCTGTACGGTATGCAGCCTCTTTTATACCGGAGCAAGCCTTTTAACCGGGGGTTACGATGACCTTTCCATCATGGGAGGGGTGTTTTTTCTCGGTAGCCTTGGGATGGCATTTGTCTCATCCCTTATAAGCTATATCACCATGATTTTGACCATCAATCGAAAAACCGGTTTTGAAATGATATTCAGTATTCATGCGTTTTCTTCAGGGATTATTCTTCTGATCTCCTGGGTATCTTTTTTCTTCTGGTTTACAGAGATTTGGAAATGGTGGCTGGTTTATACCGGATTAAGGAATGCAGGCCGGATATCAGCAGCGCCTGCCTGCCTGATTCTGTTCATGACCGTGACGGTTCACTTCTTTTTGCTCTTTTATCTTTATCCCGTCTTTTTCAGAATTTGAAAAATCAATCCGGGTTTTATTTATTCATGAGTGAAGATATCTCGGAATAAATATCCTGATTCCGGATGATTCCGATCACCTTTGAAATATCCTTTACCAGCAAGACATCCCCAAAAGTACGGGCCATCATGTGGGCAGCTTCCAGAAGATTTGCATTTTCACTGATGACAGGCGTCGATTCCGGCAGGATCTCCCATACTTTTTTCTGAGAAATGGCTTTAACCCGGTCTGAAAAGAATCCGGACCAGAACATGGGTGAAAATCGTGAACTTTCTTCATTAAAGGATCCGTCTTCAGAGATGTATTCCGGCCGAATCGCCCGGATAATATCCATGTGGGTCAGGATACCGGCAAACATTTTTCTTTCGTCAATAACGGCAAGAAATCCTTTATTGACGGCTATGGCATCCTTAAGAGTCATGTCGGCAGGAATGGACTTTAGATTGTTGATTGGAATCATGATGTCCAATGCTTTTTTATCATCAAATTTAAATCCCCGGTTCTTAGCAAGATAAGCGTCCTGGATTCTTGATGCTAGAATTTCCACGTCACAGGGTTTGGCAAGATAGTCAAAGGCTTCCCTTACCAGTGCCCGCATGGCTGAATACCTGCTGCCATGCCCTGTGAGAATGATCACTTGTATGTCGGGATCTGTTTTTTTGATTTCGTGAAGTGCCGTATGCCCGTCCATTCCCGTCATCTTAATATCCAGGACAATGACGTCTCTTTTCTTATCTTTAAGGATTTGAAGCGCCTTTTCAGCATTATTGGCAATGGCGGTATCAAATCCTTTTTTGTTTAAAAATTTTGATGTTGTTTCACAAAAACGGTCCTCATCATCAACCAGTAAAACTCTTATTTGATTCTGCATATCTACCTCCATGAAATGAGGTTTTAAAAAAGGATAGTATTTTAAATATTAAAAAGCAATTACCGTGCCTGATAATAGTTTCCCTGACAAATAGCCTGAGATATATTTCTTTTTATCATAAAGGCTCTGCAAATCCAAGTGGGGGGATAGGGTTAAATATGAGGCGGGTGTCGGCTTTTTTTACAGCCTGATAGGATTTGATCGTATCATCTTTTTTTTGATTTTATTTCCTTTGATTTTTAAATCTATAAACGCTTGCCTATCAAGAGGGTCACTTTTTTAAAAAAATCTGGCACGCCATTTGCTCTTATTCAGATTAAACAACAAAAACGATCCAAAAAAGGAGAAACCCATGTTGATAAAAGAATGGATGAGTAAACCGGTGATTATGATCAATCATGATGAATCATTGAATGAGGCTGCAAAAAAATTTCAGACAAGAGTGATATCCATGCTGCCTGTAATAAAGGATGGAAAGCCGCCGGGATCATGCTGAAAAAGGGGATATCCGGAATGCCGGTGGTGACTGGAAAAGGATATATCGAGGGGATCATTACCAAAAGCGATATTTTCAGGTGTTTTGTATCATTTACAGGGGTTTCAAATAAAGGCCAGATTTTTGCCTTCAATCTTCAGGACAGACCAGGGGTGATTAAAGTCCTTACGGATATCATCCGGAACAGCGGAGGCAGGCTTTGCAGTATTATGACCTCCTATGACGATATTGAAGACGGGTACAGAAAAGTTTTTTTCCATACCTTTGACATTGATCCCACAAGGTTTAATCCCGTGGTCGAAAAGCTTCATGAGGCAGGAGATCTGTATTATGTGGCAGACCTGTCAAGAGGCATAAGAAAATCAATGAATGAATAAAGGAGATTTTAAAATGGATCAGAAGATAAAAAATATGGTTGTTGCGCTTGATTTTTCAGAATATTCCGGTCCCATCCTGGATTATGCCGTGAATATCGCACGACAGACCCAGGCTGGTATCACTGTCCTTCATATTATTAATAAAAAAGCCATTGATAGTGTGAAAAGACAATTTGAGTCTGACCACCTGGAGTATTTTCCCTATGCAGAATATGTGGCGCGTGAAAAAAAGCGGTGCCTGTCAAAACTTGAGGCTATTGTGAAAGACTGCCTGGCCCACGATATTTCATTGGAAATCAGAGTTGAAGAAGGGATTCCATCCGTAGAAATTTTAAAATTTCTTAAAAATGGAGACTCAGACTTCCTGGTCATCGGCCAGAAAGGAAAATCCGATCTTCCGGAGTTTATTTTTGGAGCGGTTGCTGAAAAAGTCTTCAGGCATTCGCCTGTTCCTGTTTTGAGCCTAAGGCTTCAAAAAAGAGAAAAATCGAATTGGTAACCATATGACGGTTCCTGAAAATGGGAGGGGGACATGAAAAACCTGATCAGCTTCTTATTCCTATCTTTCTTTGCTTCAACCCCGGCTTTTGCCGGAGATATGCATGTCAATGCCTTAAATTTAGTCAATACGGTTTATGGTTATCTGGGTATCTTTCTTTTTTTTATAGCCTATACCCTGGTCCCGCTGGAAAATTACATCCATTTGAGAAAGAGCAAGCCTGTTATGCTGGCGGCAGGCCTGATCTGGATTTTTGTTGCCATGGCTTACAAACAGGCAGGGGACACCCACACTGCACATTTGGCAATTAAAAACAATCTTCTGGAATATGCCGAAATTTTTCTTTTTCTGCTCACGGCAATGACCTATATTAACTCCCTTGAAGAGCGGAATGTCTTTCACTCGATCTTCAAGTTTTTATGATTCCGGTGGAGTGGAGGTGGTAGCTGAGTCTGGCAATACACTCAGG
>MGTJ01000240.1:0-21306 GCA_001799395.1 Desulfobacterales bacterium RIFOXYA12_FULL_46_15
GTCCGACATGCTGGAAGAAGGTCTGGATCTTGAGGCAGATCTTGGGATCGATACAGTAAAACAAGTTGAGATTTTTGCCAAGATTGCATCCCATTTCGGGTTATCCGTACCTGATGATTTAAAGCTCAGGGATCTGAACACCATTGCAAGATTATCAGACTATATCAGGGGCCGGGCAGGAGGGGCTGTTCAGACGCTGACAAAAGAGAGTGAATCACTGCATGAAGGCATGAGGGAGGTCCTGAAAACCGATATCCCTGTATCTTCCGGCGGCATGGATGAATTTCCTGATCCCCATTCACCCATTAAGCGCCTTATCGTGAGAACCCGGGAAACAAAGATCCCGGAGCCTTTAAAAAAAGATTTTAAAGGCCGAAAGATCATGGTGTCACTTGACAGTCATGGATTTGCCAAAAAAGTCATTGAAAAAATCAAAGAGAAAAAAGGCGAAGTTATTACCATCGGCAGCAAAGATGCGGATTTCAAATTTGACCTTTCAGATGTGAAGCTGACTGAAAAACAGGTGGAGGAATTTAAAAAGGCTTATCCGGATATAAATGGATTCATTCATCTGTCATCCCTTGATTATTATTTTGATGTAAAAGATCAGAAAGGCGATTCTGACGAGTCTTTGAATACAACCCTCAAATCCGTGTTCGTGATTCTGAAATCCCTGTTTGACACTTTTAACCGAAAAGAAACCCTTATCGGGACCCTTAGTTTTGATTCCGTGGTATTTCCCTATATGGACGGCTGCGGCGATATCCATCCGATGTTCGGGGGCCTTTCAGGGCTTTTGAAAACAGCTAACAAGGAATTGCCCGATACCATGGTCAAGGTGGTTGATTTCTCGGATAAAGATCCTGAAAAGAATATCAACACCATTATCGATCTTTTCATAAATGAGCTTTTGTCCGGCGATACACAGGTGGAAGTGGGATACAGGAATAAAAAGCGGTATGTCCTTTCCATGAAACCTTCCATTGCCGATAAAACCCAAAAGATTGTTTCAGATATGGATACCCTCCTGGTTACAGGCGGTGCCGGCGGGATTACCTATGAGATCTTAAAAAAAGTGGTTGAAAAATATAAGGTCAACCTCATTATCCTGGATATTAATGATATCTACAGCACTGACCCCAAATATCTTGATAAAGCCTCAACCGGGGCCGAACTCATGGCAAAGCTCAGGGATGATATGCCGGGGGTCAAACCTGTTGAAATCAAACGGGCCCTGGACCGCCTGATGCGGGTCCGGCAATCCATAGACAATATTGAATTTTTAAAGTCTCAAGGGGTCCATGTGGATTATAATTGTGTGGATGTGACCCATGCAGCGGCGGTAAAGGCTGCTGTGGACAAATATGACCGGATTGACGGCATTTTCCATGCCGCAGGGATGGAGATGAGTCAGTTTATTGCCAAAAAGGAACTCTGGTCTTTTGAGCTGGTGGTGGATGTCAAGGTCAAAGGCATGAGAAACCTTCTGGCTGCGTTTAAAGACAGGCCGTATAAATATTTCTTTACCTTTTCATCAGTCACGGCAAGGTTTGGAAATGAGGGCCAGGTGGATTATACGGCAGCCAATGACTATCTTGGAAAGACCCTGTTCCATCAGAAACAGCTCCATCCGGACAGAGCATATAAGGTATATGCCTGGACTGCCTGGGGTGGGGTGGGCATGGCCACCAACCCGACCGTAAAAGCCGTTCTTGAGGAAAGGGGTATCCGGTTTCTGCCCATGGAGCAGGGTATTAAATTTTTTATGGCAGATCTTCTGGATCAGACTGAATCTGAAATGGTTTTTTCCGGTCTGGATTATTCTTTTGACCGGGACGGGCTTCTGGGCGATCCCGGGAATGATGAATTTCCGTTTCTTGACACCCCTGTGGAAAAAACCTCTTCCGGCATAACCTATTCACGGGTACTGGATATTGAACGAGATGTTTTCCTTAACGACCATACCATGGGAGATGTGCCTCTTTTCCTTGGATCTACAGGGGTTGAAACCATGGCTGAAGCTGCAAAATCCTTATCCGGAGATAACAAATGCTTTGTAGAATTGACTGATTTCAGGATCCCCTATGCCATCAAGCTTCTTAAGGGGCGTCCAAAGGAACTCCTGATTTCCGGGGAAAAACAGGAGGACGGCCTTGTGAATTGCAGGATCACATCAGTTTTTAAAACCCCCCAGGGTCTTGTCATGGGCGAACCCAAACTCCATTATGAAGGCCGGTACCGGTTTGAAGGCAAACCCTTGAAATCTAAAAAAATCAAACTGCCGCAGTTCAACCCGGTTTCTTTTGAGAAAGATGTGGAAACCCTGGTGTATCACCCGCAAAGGCTCTTCATGTTTGGCCTTTTTGGGACCATCACAGACATCAATTCCTTTGATGGAAAGACATTAATTACAACCGTTGAAGACAGGAGCAAAAAAGAATTTTTTAAAGGTGTGGCAAATCCTGATTTTGTAGCAGCTCCTGTCCTGGTTGACGCCATGTTTCAGACCGGCGGGCTGCTGGAGTTCTTTACGACTTCAAGAACGGTTCTGCCTTTTAAGATCAATTCTTTGAAATTTTACAGGAATGTTGAAAAACAAACCCCCTATTTTTGTATTACGCACAAACTGGCTTCCGGAGAGGAAACCAATACCTATAACCTGAGCCTTGTGGATAAATCCGGTATGGTCTTTATTGAGGTGAACGGATTTGAAATGGTGAAGCTCAACCGTCTTGACCCGGAAGATGAAATCAAAGGCCTTGTTGAGTTTTCATATTCGGATAAAAAAGAACCATCGCCTGTAGAATAGCTTGTGTGGCCGTTTCCCGCCTTCAGTTTCAGGCGGAAAACGGCCTTAAACCCGTAAGGGAAATCATGCTTGAAAAGACAATTTTAAAAAAGGTAAGCTTGCTCCCTATCTGAATGTATGCTAACGTAATACGTACCTTCAAGATCTCCTAATCATTACGATGCCGGATTCCAAACAAAGGGAATTATTTATAACCAAATTAAGGCCATAAGGGGGGTATCATGAAAAAAGCAATATTTCTTTGCGTCATTCTTCTGCTGTTTTCATTTTCCAGGGTTTTTTCCAACGATTTGTTAAAGCTTAAGTATATCACGGAAGAATACAAACCATATAATTTTGTTGAAAACGGCGAGATAAAAGGCATAGCACCGGATCTTCTCGGTTTGGCCTGGAAGGAAATGAATATTGAAAAGCAGGAAATTAAAGTTCTTCCATGGGCAAGAGGATACGACATGCTCCAGAACAACCCGTATACGGTTCTTTTTGCAACAGCCAGGTCTGATGAACGGGAAAACCAATTCAAATGGGCTTGCCCTATAACTACAAATCATTATGTGGTGCTTGCAAAAAAAGACAGAAAAATAAAAATATCATCAGTTGAAGACATAAATAAATACAGGATAGGCACGATTCGCGAGGACATTGCCGAACAGCTCCTTATTGCCAAGGGCCTTAACGCAGCCAGGTTCGACAGAGGGCATGACATAAAATCCAATGTAAGGAAACTTGATGTCGGAAGAATTGATCTTATGGCCTACGGCAAGCTGAGCGCATTTAAAACAATGAAGGACATGGGAATAGATCTGAATCGGTATGAAAGCGTTTATGAAATACAATCGTCACAGATATGCTATGCATTCAATATCCAGACTCCTGACGAGGTTGTGAGCCAGTTTCAAAACGCACTGGATAAAATCGTAAACAGCCCGGAATATCAAAAACTTCTGGACAAATACTTTTATTAGGCTTTTGTATTTCCTTTGAAATGGTGAAGATCAACCGTCTTGACCCGTAAGGAAAATCAATCTACTGTCTTTTGATAAGACAGATAGAGTCCGATTTTTTAAAAAGGGATGGAGGCAAAAAGACATATAATGTCTTTTTATTTTTTAAAATTCTTTTTATTCAGCCCATAGCGGGTAATCAGCCGGTTCAATTGCCGTGTGGTGATATCGGCTTTTTGGGCCGCCAGGTTGATTTTTCCCTTTGTCTGTCCTAAAAGTGCAGTCAGGTAGGCTTTTTCAAATGTTTCAACGGCAAGCTGCCGGGCCTTTGCAAGAGAAGAGGGATTTTTTTCGGACAGGGGATAAGTGTCACAGTGTTTGACCATTTCCGGCGGGAAATTCTGGGCCGTTAATATGGATGAAGTTTCAAGGATATAGGCCCTTTCCAGGATATTTTCAAGCTCACGGATATTACCGGGCCATTCATATTGTTTAAAGCCCTCAATCACTGAGGGATGCAGACCATCGACCCCTTTACCGTATTTGGCATTCAGCTTTTTTAAAAATATTTCCGTCAGATTGGGCAGGTCTTCGAGGCGTTCGCTGAGCAAGGGAATCTGGATCGGAAAGATATTGAGCCGGTAATACAGATCTTTCCGAAAACTGCCTTTCTGCACCAGGTCGTCAAGGTATGCATTGGTGGCGGCGATGATCCTGACGTCCGAATCCATGAGAGCTGTACTCCCGAGCCGGCTGAAGGTGCCGTCCTGGAGGACCTGGAGCAGCTTAATCTGGGCAGAGGCCGTGATGGTTCCGATCTCATCAAGAAAAATAGTCCCGCCCCGGGCCATTTCAAATTTGCCTGGTTTTCGCCGGTCAGCACCTGTAAATGCCCCCTTTTCGTGGCCAAAAAGCTCACTTTCAATCAATGTGTCCGGTATGGCGCCGCAATGGACTGAAATAAAAGGTCCTTCAGATCGCTGGCTGTGCCAGTGCACCAGTCTTGCCAGCATTCCCTTTCCTGTCCCTGTATCCCCAAGCAAAAGGACAGTGGCTATAGTTGGAGAAACAGACCGGATGTTTTCATAGATTTTTTTCATCCTCGGGTTTTTAGACCGGATAATTTCAAGCCATTCTGTTTTCCAGAAATGATCCCTGAGATAATCCAGTTCAAAATCCCTTGAAAGAGTCCTGTCCAGCGAATCTAAAAGGAGCTGAACTTCATTTTCTTGAATGGGGTAGGTGAGATATCCGGCAGCCCCTTCATTTACTGCTTTTACCGCTTTTTCAACCTCTTCTTTGGCACAAAGCACCACAAACCGGACAAAGGAATTTGTTTTTGTAAAAGGATTTTTTAGAAAGCTTGATGTATTAATCCCCTGGGTTTGTTCCAGAAGTTCGAGATCGGCAATGATCAAATCAAAGGGGACATTATTATGCAATGCAGTCGCAGTTTCAAAGTCTTTTGCATATTTTGTCTTATGAGTTTTGGCAACCACCTGTGAAATCAGATTAAATTCACTTGTCCGGGTGGATAGAACGAGAATATCTCTCATGGTATTATTTTAAACATATGCCCTTATTCAGCCTTTTTACAATCACCAAAGCCATACGAAAATTAAGGAGTATTAGTATCAGTAACAGACTATGGTGTCAATATAAACCACCCTAAGTTCCAGGGCTTGTTTAAGAATTATAATCAATGACAGGAAGGCGGATCTAAGGATAAAACAAAGGTAAAGTGTGTCCCCTTTTGGGGGAAGGGAACACACTTAGGATTATTCACATCGATTAGTTGATAAGCCCGGATTTTTCTTTTTTCTTTTCAAGCTTATCCTTTTTTTTCTCTTTCAAGGTCTTTGCCGGTTTCTTTTTTTCATCTTTTTTTATGTTTCTTTCTTTTGACATTTTTTCCCTCCTGATTTGACGGATATCTGTTAATTATTATGGCTATCTGTTTAAGGTTCATGGATCTGAAATTTAGAAATGCAGATTTCCTTCCGGATGCCCTTCATCGATACCTTGCCGGAAAGGGTTACGGTTTTTCTCAGAGAATTCATAAGTGTTTTTGCATGGTTATTCCGGGAAATCAGGAAAGTGTCTTCATCAAAGGTAACAATCGCAATGTTTTGAATTTCCCCTTTTTCATTCCATTCGGAAGGAATAATGATTCCATTGATGACGGTCTGTGATCTGCTCATAAATTCATCCTTGTCATCATCAAGTCAATGCAAATGGTGCGCCAAAGCGTTTGAAATCCTGGAAAATATCGGTTTGACGTTTTGCTGATAAAGGCACTGGGCCTATCAGCCAGCGAAAATAAAGGCCTGGCATTTTTATTGCTACTGTTAATGAATATGAGTGAATAAACAGTTAAAACAGGACATCCGGTGTCGGATCATCCGGATCATGACAAAGTTTATTCAGACATATGGCCACTCGTATTTGAAAGGAATCATATATGGATGATAAAAATCGTGAGCAATTCAGAAAAATCCTGACTGACCTTATGGATGGCCTTGAAGACCAATCCGGGCAAACGGTTTCAGAACTTATGCTGGAGCAGGACAGGGAAATTGAAGTCCTGGCCGACTCTTCGATTCAAATGAACTGGGCTGTCACATTGAGATTGAGAAGCCGCGAAAGCCGTCTCATCAAGAAAATCAAAGCCGCCCTGGAAAGAATTGGAGATGGAACTTACGGGATTTGTGAGACCTGCGGAGAAGATATTTCTATAAAACGGCTCATGGCAAGGCCGGTGACATCAAAATGTATTGAATGCAAGGAAAAGGAAGAAAAGATGGAGGCTATCCTGTCCTGATCCGAATTTGCAGGCCGGATACGGTCTTGTAAGGGCATGGGAATAAACTGCCTTAATGGTTCCGGGTCTTATAGCTTGATTTATCCAGCCCTAGTTTTTTCATTTTTCCATATAATCCTCTTGGGTGGATGCCAGCTGTTTTTGCAGCTTCTCCAATTTTCCCCCCGGTTTTTTCAAGTATTATTTCAAGGTATTTTTTTTCAATCTGATTCAAAACAATATTTTTTACTTCAGAAAGGGTTTTGGTTTTCCAGGTACTCATTTCCATGTCCATGGCGCTAAGCGGATTTGAGGATGACATTGGTCCGATCTGAAATGTGCTGGGAAGATCAACAGGAGATATGGTGTCGGATTTACATAAAATAATGGCTCTTTCAATCACGTTGATCAGTTCCCGGATATTTCCCGGCCAACTGTAAGAACAAAGGGTGTCGACTGCATCCTGAGAGAACCGGTTAATTTCACGGCCTAATTTTTTGCTGTAAATATTCAGGAAATGGTTGGCCATGGCCGGGATATCTTCTTTGCGTTTTCTTAAGGGCGGCAGGGTTAAGGTGATGACGCCCAGCCTGTAATACAAATCCTGGCGAAACCGTCCTTTTGTGATTTCTTCTTCCAGGTCTTTGTTTGTGGCAGCAATCACCCTGACGTCTACCCAGATGGAAGTTTCTCCGCCCACCGGGATGAATTCAAAATCCTGAAGCACCCGGAGAAGTTTGGACTGCATATGCATAGGCATTTCGCCGATTTCATCCAGAAATATGGTTCCGCTGTGTGCGAGTTCAAAAGCCCCTCTTCGGGAACGGACAGCCCCGGTAAAAGCCCCCTGTTCATGACCGAAGAGTTCGCTTTCCATGAGGGGCTCGGGAATGGCAGCCATATTGATGGCAATAAAAGGGCCCTTTGACCGATGGCTCTCGGCATGGATGGCTTTGGAAAGATGCTCTTTTCCAACCCCGGTTTCCCCCAGGAGCAACAAAGTGGAATCCGTTGAAACCACCTGCTGGACTTCATCCAGGAAAAGCTGCATATCCTCACTGTTTGAAATAAAATCACTGATTTTGGGCTTGATCCTGCCTCTCTGGTCAAATCGGTCAACAAAATTGATTTGCCGCCTGGATTCAAGGGTGCTTTCAATGGCTTCCACTAGGCTGTCCATTGAAATCCCCGTGTACAGGACCACATCGGCACCGGAAGCTAAAAGGTTGGCATGCTCCTCGGAAGATTCCCGGTCGTGGAGGATGATGGTGGTGGGCTTTTCCGGCAGATTGTTGAGCATGCCCACACTGGATTCGATGGGTTTGGGAATCAGGCCTTTGCTGACCACAAAGACATCACCGCAACTGCGTACCAGATCCTGCCATGGGGCTTTCTGCCTGCCGCACATTTTTAATTGAACATCGAAATTTGATAGTCGTTTTTCAAGATCAGCATGGAGTTTTTTGTCTTTAACGGCACAGACGAGCCTGATCAGCATTTATTTTCTCCTCTATCGGTAATTGTTTACCATAAATCCGCTTACGGAACAGTCCATGTATACGCTATAATTAGACATAGGCCAAGCAAAAAATAAGAATAAATATTTGAAAACCTGTTGAATTATTTTAGTTTTTCAGAAAATTTCAGATAATTCGGTTTGAAAATACCGTTTTATTATTGATCGGTAAAAAAATGCGAAAATAGTAAGGTATTAAAATGGATCAAGTATTTTAATAGATTGATTTTAAACAACATATTTATTATTTCGATTCGATTTTCAAAATGGCACAGGATATGCTTATGTCGGTGCAACACACAAGAAAGGTCTTGAGTGTTATGCTTTTTAACCTTATTAAGAAAAAAGAGGAGGCCACATGGCCACAGAGAACGCCATCAAACCTGAAGAAGCCCTGAATGTATGGGGCATAGCATCAGCTATTGATATTTATGACTGCATCCCTGAAAAAATCAGGGACGCTGAAGTGATTAAACAATTTGTTATTGAATTGTGTGACCTTATTGAAATGAAACGGTTTGGAGAATGCAAGGTTGTTCATTTCGGGGAAGATGATAAGGTCGCTGGATTTTCAATGGTTCAATTGATCGAGACCTCTCTGATCTCTGCACATTTTGCAAATCAAACCAATACCACATATCTTGATGTATTCAGTTGCAAGACCTATGACCCGGAAAAAGTAAGGGCTTTTGCTCAAAATTATTTTGGCGGATCATTTTCTTCCATTAATGTAACGCTTAGACATTAGGTGTTTTTATGAAGACCACAATATATGAAGACCCTGAAGAATGTAGATTCATATGGAAAAAAATGTGGCCTGTGAAAGGATTTTTTGATCTCTGGCAGGTCCGTTCATGTTTTCATGATTCATATTCCAGGCCCTTAAGTTTTCATGTGGTCGAGGACAATAAAAAAGCGATCGGATTTCTGGCCTTATGCTGGAATGAAGAAGAAAAAAAATATGTGCAGTTTCCCGGGGAGACCTGGCATGGAAAAACCTGGCTCGAACAGAACAGGATCATTGCCGGGACTCCTGAGATCTTTGAGAGGCTTCTGGATTCCGTTCCAGGGCCTCTTCATCTTCGATATCTGAATGGAAATCCTTTGATCGGGGTTTCTGATCTGATCAAAACCGATGAGATGGGATACATATTCTTACCCGGACAATATGATTATTCCTTCGAGATCTACCGGCAGTCTTTCTCAGGTAAATTTAAAAAGAAACTCAGGGCCGAACTTAAAAAATTTGAAGAAAGAAATGTAAGTTTCAGGTTTAATCAATTTGAAGATATCGAGTATATGTTTAAAATGAACAGGGACTGTTTTGGCGAAAATTCATTTTTCAGTGATTCAAGGTTCCATAGTTCATTTCTGAATCTTTCATCCTTTCTCGATAAACTTGGAATGCTCAGGATTACAACGGTTCTTATTGATGGCGCCGTTGCTGCCGTAGATATGGGCGCCCTGTGGAAGAAATCCTATACACTTCTGGCCGGGGGAGTCAACAGGGATTATCCGGGAATTGCCAAGCTGATTAATCTTCATCATATGGAATGGTCCTGCGATCAGAGGCTTGAACTCGTTGATTTTCTCTGCGGTGATTTTAACTGGAAAGAAAGGTTCCGCCTGACTCCCATTCCTTTATATGAACTTTGCCTTAATTGAATTTTATGACAGAATCAACATAGAACTTGACGGCGTTCTATCCAGGAAACGGGAAAGGACGTCTTCCCCGCTTCATAAACCGGCCGGTATTCAGAATCGCAGATGAATTCAGGCGCATTTTGAAATCGACATGGGCTTTGACAAGACCCAGGTCTTTTTCAGAAGTGTAAAAATCTCTTTAGGCATACCAAAGGGAAGATCCACAAAAGAATAATCGTGGTTGATATCGATATTCCGGATGTATCTGCTTTCAAGACCGGCTTCATTGGAGATGGCGCCTACAATATTCCCGGCCTTGACACCGTGACTCAGGCCCACTTCGATTCTGTACCGTTCCATTCCCTTTTCAGGCGGCTTGGCGAGCTTTGCTTCAGGCAGGGCAGGGATTTTTTTGGGAACAGCAGTTTTTTTCAATTGCCCTGCTTTTTGTTTTTCAGCTTTTTTATCCTTGTCCGCTGGCAGAAGAAAGGGGCTTTCCCCATGAACCAGTCTGGCCAGGGCAGCGGCAACCCGTGCAACCGGAACATCCTGTTCTGTCGCATAGGTTTCGATTATTCCTTCAAATGTCTTCAGGTCTTCTGAAGCCAGGATCTTTGTAATCCCTTTTTTAAAATTTTCTATTCTTCGCTGATTTATGACCTGGTTTGAAGGAAGGATGAATTCCTCAATTTTTTGTTTTGTCGCTTTTTCAATCACATTGAGCATCCAGCGCTCATTTGTGTTCACAAAGAGAATGGCCTCTCCTGCCCGGCCGGCTCTCCCGGTTCTGCCGATCCGATGGATATAAGGGTCCACTTTCGGGGGCATGTCATAATTGATCACATGGGATATCCGGTCCACATCAAGACCTCGGGCCGCCACATCAGTGGCCACCAGGATATCGATATGACCGTTTTTCAAGCGGTTGATGGTCCTTTCTCTTGTATTCTGCGCAATGTCTCCGTTCAGAGCTTCGGCTTTAAATCCTTTATCCTCCAGAACTTTTGTGACTTCAAGCGTGGCGGTTTTGGTTTTCACAAAAACAATGACCCCGTCATAGGAAATTGCCTCAAGAATCCTGACCAGGGCATCTGCTTTTTTGACACCTTTTACCATGAGATATTGCTGTTTGATGGTGCTCAGCTCTTTTGATTCCGGTTCCACAAAGATTTCTTCAGGGGATTTAAGATATTTCCGGGCAATTTTCAGGATGGGTTTGGGCATGGTGGCTGAAAAAAGGGCGGTCTGAGATTCTTTCGGAATCCTGTCCAGTATCCATTCCACATCATCGATAAACCCCATGTGAAGCATTTCATCGGCTTCATCCAGTACAACACAGAAAAGCGCTTCAAAGGAAACGGTTTTTTTGCGCATATGATCCATGAGTCTGCCGGGTGTTCCCACAAGGACATGGACCCCTTTTTTAAGCTGGTTCAATTGAGTTTCGTACCCCTGTCCTCCATAAACGGACAGGACATTCAATCCTTTAAGTTTTGCGCCATAGGTCTTAAATGAGTCACCAACCTGGATGGCCAGTTCCCGGGTAGGGGTCAGAACCAGCACCTGGGGCCGTTTATTGGATAGATCAATCCGGGACAGGAGCGGCAAGGCAAAGGCGGCTGTTTTTCCTGTGCCTGTTCTGGCCTGCCCCAGCACATCTTTTTTTTCAATGAGGCGGGGAATGGTCAGGGCCTGGATGGGTGTGGGTGTGTTGTAATTCACATCCTGTAATACTGAGAATACAGGAAGGCTGAGGTTCATTTCGTCGAACCGGGTCTTGGGCAAATTAGTATGGGGCATGTAAGTTCCTTAGATAAAACAAAAGGCCGGGATATTATCCGGCCATAAGATCAAAAATAGTTACCATACAGCAATTGCCCCTGTTTTGCAAGGAACATTTTTGAAATCTGGATATTTGCCATAAGAAATTTTGCATAACCCGCTTTAAGGGTGATCCCCGGATTCACCGGCAATTGCCGCCATGGCGAAGAATGAGCAAGTTCATGGCGGTCAGCAAAGGTAACTACTTGTTTTGTATGAAAACGTAAAATTTCTTGACTAAATATATGAAAGAGCAATATTGAAACTAATATAAAACCAGTTTTTTTGTATCTGAAAGGACAAATATGCAATGGAGTGGTGAAAAATTAAAGGATCTGGCTGGAGTCGATAGGCACTGACAGAGCAAACCAAAAAACGGAGGACAACATGGAACTTAAAATGATAACCATTGAAAACCCGGATGAGCTGAATTTTATCCTGGGGCATTCCCATTTTATCAAAACCGTTGAAGATATTCATGAAGCGATCATTTGCACGGTACCCCGGGCCCAGTTCGGAATTGCCTTCTGTGAGGCTTCGGGAGATTGTCTGATAAGGTACGGCGGCACGGATGACGCCTTGATCGAGCTTGCAAAAAAAAATGCACTGGCACTTTCAGCCGGTCATACCTTTATCCTTTTCATGAAAGACATGTTTCCCATTAATATTCTGAACACCCTCAAGAATGTGCCTGAAATTGCAAGAATCCATTGCGCCACGGCAAACCCCGTGCAGGTGATCCTGGCAAAGACGGATCAGGGCAGGGGGATACTCGGTGTTATCGACGGCTATGCCTCAAAGGGAATCGAAACCGAAGAGGACATTAAAAAGCGGAAAGGCTTTTTAAGAATGATCGGGTATAAACTGTAAGAAAATCCCGCCTGAACTGCATTTACTATTCCCGCAGTTCAGGCAGGATTTTTTTGTTTTAATTTCCATCCAGCATCCTGCCGATGCTGCCGAGAACTGAACCATCCCCCATCCTGGCTTCAAAGGATATTCCGTCTTCCATCCAGTTCATGGCACCGGCTTCGGCAATCACGGTTTCACCCGGGTCAAGCTCTACTTCCACTGTCTGCATATCATCGCCGAAAATCTTATAATCAACTTTATGACATTTCATACCTGCTTCCCAAAATTTAGGTTGAATAAAATATGATTCGGAATTAAAGCATCTTATACACTTTTTTAATGAAAAAATAAACTGCCAGAGCGTGGAGGAATATGATTTGTTTTGAAAACAGGGTTGCCGTTGTTACGGGTGCAGGAGAGGGGATCGGCAGGGATTATGCCCTGGATCTTGCAAAAAAGGGGGCAAAGGTTGTGGTCAATGATATCGGTCATGGGCCTGATGGTATCAGTACGGCAAAAAAGGTTGTGGAAGAAATTATCCTGGCAGGGGGCCGGGCTGCTGCAAGCCTTGATTCCGTAACTACGATGGAAGGCGGCAGAAGGATTGTGGAAACCGCTTTGGACCATTTCGGCAAAGTGGATATCCTGATCAACAATGCCGGAATATTAAGAGACCGCACCTTTATGAAGATGACGGAAAAGGAATGGGATGACGTCATTGCCGTTCACCTGAAAGGAGCTTTCTGTGTTACCCAGCCTGCCCTGAACATCATGAAGGGCCGTCTGTATGGGCGGATCGTATTTACGGTATCGTCGACAGGCCTGTATGGCGCTTTTGGTCAAGCCAATTACGGGGCTGCCAAAATGGGCATTATTGGCCTGATGCAGTCATTGAAACTGGAAATTGCAAAATATAATATAAAAGTCAATGCCGTGGCACCCAATGCCGCAACCGGCATGACCCGGGGAGTTTTTCCGGAAGAGGTTATAAAACGGATCAAACCGGAATTCAATACCCCCCTTGTTACATTCCTGTGCTCAGAAGAAAATATTGAATCCGGGATGATTTTTACCATGAGCGCCGGCTGGTTTGCCCGTTCAGCCATGGTTTCCGGAAAAGGTGTCTGTATCGGGGATACAGAACGAAAGATCACTGCAGAAGAAGTGAGGGAGCGGTTTGACCGGATTAAAAGCCTTGAAAATGCCCTTCCCTATGAAAACGCCGGTGAAATTTACAGTCTCGGCAGACCCCTTACCGGAAGATAGAAATAATTAATAATAGATTCCCTGCAGAAAACTGCAGGGAATGAATCAGAATGGGATCACCACCTCATATCTGTCTATTTTGCCATCATGCTGGGAGGAAGCTGAACCGCCACGACCGTTCCTGTGGCGCAAAGCGTTTTCCCGGCAGATAATTTTGCTTCCACAACCACTTTTTTCCCTTTTATTTCAATTACCCGGCCCCGGATTTCAAGAGCAGTCCCCAATGGGGTGGGGGCAAGAAAATCGATTTTCAGGGATGCAGTGACAAATCTGAAGGGAGGCTCTGAATCCATTGGCCGGTTTTCTTTTCGATAGGATGCGGCTGCTGCCGTTCCCGTCCCGTGGCAGTCGATCAGGGACGCGATAAGACCGCCGTATACAAACCCTGGAAGAGCCATATATTTTTCTTCAGGGGAAAATACAGCCACACTTTCTTCTCCATCCCAGAAGCTTTTAATTTTAAGCCCATGCGCATTGAGCCTGCCGCAGCCGTAACAATGGCTGAATTCATCGGGGTAAAAATCCTGAAACGCTTTTTCCTGCATTTTTTAGGGTTCTCCTTATCCATATGGAACTGTTTGTTGATACAAGGGCAGGCTTATGCATCTTCATCCAGCATAAGACCCCGCCCGGTTTTAAGATGCTGAACCAGGTCATCCAGCTCTGCATGGGAAATATCATGCTTAAAAACCCGGCTCATTTTGCCGTGGTTGTCGATAGCAACAATATCGATAAACACATCGCCGCCTTCCTGGTATATACAGAGTCTGAAAGGGGACTCTTTAACCAGGAGGTCTTTGTGGACTTCATCCACAATTTTTGTCAGTTCGTCAAAATGTTTTTTGGCTTCCTGGAAATACCTCCTCTTTTTATGCTTTTTCCCATCATAGGTCAAAACGGCGGATTTGTCTGGTAATACGCCTTCTCCTTGATTTATTTTGGATATATCTTCCATGCTGCCTTCCGGACATTTTATAATTCATGTTATTTTTTCCGGCCCCTGATATGATTATCGTTGCATGCGAAGAGAATCTTTAACGTCTTGAAATCAAAGCTGAAGGCATTTTTTTTATTCTGAATTCTCCATATCGGTCAGGCAATCGTCCAGGACCCGGATAAACATGTCTGAATCCTCCTGTGTGATCACCATGGGGGGTTTGATTTTAATCACATTATTAAAAGGTCCGTCCGTGCCCACAAGAATTCCCTGGCTCTTCAGGAGATTTACCAGTTCATGAGCCTTCCGGGCGGCAGGGTCCAGGGTTTTCCTGTTATTTACAAGCTCAATACCCATGAAAAGGCCAAGCCCCCTCACATCACCTATCAGATCATGTTTGCCCTTGAGGGTATAAAGCCCTTCCATCATTCTTTTTCCGATCAGTTTGGCATTTTTCTGAAGCTCTTCTTCTTTTATCACATTAAGGACAGCCAGGCCGATAGCGCATGAAACCGGGTTCCCGCCAAAGGTTGAAAAAAATTCCATACCGTTGGCAAAGATATCGGCAATTTCTTTCCGGGTTATCACTGCCCCCATGGGGTGTCCGTTGCCCATGGGTTTTCCCATGACAACAAGATCCGGGACGACATCCTGGAGTTTAAATGCCCAGAAACAGGCGCCGGTCCTGCCGAAACCGGTCTGAACTTCATCTGTAATACAGAGCCCCCCTGCATTTCTCACATGCCTGAAGGCGGTTTCCAGATATCCTTCCGGCGGGATCACCTGGCCGCCGCAGGACAGGAGGGATTCGGTGATAAAACCGGCAACAGGGGTAGAAAGGACGTCAATAATGCTTTCAATTTCATCTCCATAGGCCTTGCCCGCATCTTTTCCCTGCCCCTTGAACCTGCCCCTGTATCCATCAGCCGCCGGAACCACGTGAACCCAGGGTTCAGCCTCTCCCTTGCCGCCTTTTCCCATGAATTTATAGGGGCTGATGTCAATCATTGAAGTGGTGTGGCCATGATAAGCATTGTCCACTACCAGCATGTCCTTTTGCCCGGTGCAGGTTCTTGCGATCCTCAGGGCCAGTTCATTGGCTTCGGTGCCGGAGTTGACAAAAAAACAGGTGTCCAGTTCCCGGGGCAGAGTGTCACACAGCCGTTCTGCATATTCGGTCAGGCCGTCATACAGGTAACGGGTATTGGTATTAAGCTTTGCCATCTGCTTTTGCCCTGCTTCCACAACCTTGGGGTGGCAGTGGCCCACATGGCAGACATTGTTATACAGATCCAGAAAAGGCCGGCCATTGTAATCAAATAGGTACTGGCCTTTCCCATGGAGAAATTTTAACGGTTTTTCATAGGATGGAGAGATGGAAGGGGCAATCAGCTTTCGGCGTTTTTTAAGAAGTTCCATGGCCGAAGCTCCCCTGTTTTCATAGGGTTTGAGATTTGTCCGGCCCGCAAGAAGAATGGCAGCCTGGGCAGGTCCGATGGCCGAAAAAGCATCCAGTTTCTGCCAGGCCCTCTGTTCTGAGACAAACCAGCTTTCCCTCAGTGGATCGATTTTTCTTCTTTTTGCAGAAATGATCACTGATACAGCCAGTCTTGCGCACATCAAGGGGAAAATGACATTCATTTCATCTGCTGATAAGGGACGAACCTGGTGAAAGGCCCCGATAATAATTGCAGCAGCTTCCAGGGGGTCTTCTTCATCCAGGGTGTGGTAGGCAAGGGCAATGGCAAGATCACAGACTACCGGGTTTTCGAGACAATCCCCGAAATCAAGGATACCGCAGACCCGGCTGTTATCAACAAGGATATTGTCATCATTGAGGTCTCCGTGAATAAGGGATCTCGGGAGCCGGTCCAGTAACGGCAGGGCAATGGCTGTATAGAGATGGAAGGCCCATTCGAGTATCCTGCGCTTTTCCAAGTCTTGGATAAAGGAGATTTCAGGGCGATGCCGGGCTGCCTGGGTCAGATCCCAGGGATGGGTTCTTCTGGACCCTGCATGCACAATACCGGACATGGCCATATCCATCCGTGCGATGAGGCGTCCAAGGGTTTCAAGCTGTTCAATGCTTGCGGGAGGGGATTGGCGCCAGGCTTTTCCTTTGACAAATTCAAGAAGGCGGCCCCGGATTTGCTTATGGTCCTCTGTCAAAAGGCAGGCTTCCATGGACCCGGACCGGGCCGGGATAACTCGTGGCAGGCTTATCCCCAGCCCAGCCTTGAAAAGGCATTCCACAGCAAGATGCTCAATTTCCGGGATTCCGGGTATGGTCTGGTCGCAGGCTAGTTTCAGAACAAAAGAAGTGTTATTTTTTGTCCTGATGAGGAAATTTTCATTTTCACCAGCCAGCCTGGAAATATCACCGGAAAGACCATATTCAATTTCCAGCAGTTTTTTAATATTCTCCGGCATCAGACATAATGTCCTTTGTTATCCAATAGGATTTGATATTCAATCAGCAAAGATTCTCCACAGATTAAATCCAAAATACAGGATTAATAATACGGCTCCTTCACTTCTCCGGATGGTCTTTTGGCTTGTCATGCACAGCGGCAGAAGAAAGAATGAAAGAAAGACCATCATGAGAAGATCCTTATATCCTCCGGACGGAACGGGAATGGGTGCCAGGGTGGAACAGATCCCGTTAATAAACAACAGGTTGAATATGTTGGAGCCTACAATATTACCCACGGCAATATCGGTCTGGCCTTTTAAGGTGGCCGTGACCGAGGTGACAAGCTCCGGCAGGCTGGTGCCTACGGCAATAATGGTCAGGCCGATAATGAGCTTTGGAACATGGAACATTTCGGCAACCTTTACTGCTGAATCCACCGATACCTTGCCGCCCAGGACCAGGAGCGCAAGCCCTGCACAGAAAATAAACAGGTTAACGATAATATTCCTGATATTTTTTTTTTCAGAAACCATTTCCGCATCTGATAAAAGCGGCTCCGGTTCTCGTTTACGAAGGACATCCACTACCGTATAAAACATGAAAACACAGAACAGCATGAGAAAAACAAGCCCGTCGGAACGGTCAAAAACATTATGGGAATTACGAAGAAAAGCATCCATGCCGGTGATCAATGCAATGACAGATGCCAGAAGCATCATGGGAATCTCACGGGAAATGATAATTCCATGAATAACCAGGGGTTTCATTAATGCGGAGACTCCTATAATCAGGGCAATATTGGCAATATTAGACCCGATGATGTTTCCAAATGAAATCTCTGTATTGCCGTTGAAAGAGGCTGCCAGGTTGACGGAAAGCTCCGGGGTGCTGGTGCCGAAGGCAACAATGGTGAGACCGATGATAAGGGGAGAGATCCCGAGGCTCCTTGCAAGGGCTGAAGCGCCGCGGACAATAAGATCACCCCCGAAAAGAAGAAGGCCAAGACCGGTTATCAGCAGCAGAAGATGAAGGGTCATAACAGTTCCTTTTTAAGCGCCCAGAAGTTTTTTACGGAAAATAAAAAATACAGCCCCCAGAAGACAGCATCCGGCCCAGAGATAATCCAGGGACAATTTTTCTTTCAGGTAAAAAATGGAAAACGGGACAAAGATCAACAGAGTTATGACTTCCTGAAGGATCTTGAGCTGGCCCACAGCCATGACATTATGGCCCAGGCGGTTGGCCGGCACCTGGAGAAGATATTCAAACAGGGCAATCCCCCAGCTCACAAGGGCTGCAATGATCCAGGGCTTATGGGAAAGGTTGCGCAGATGCCCGTACCAGGCAAAGGTCATGAAAACATTGCTGCAGCAAAGCAGCAGGATGGTGAGGGTGGTCCGGTTCATGATGGTGTATTCCCGGTAGTGCCGGGCAGACATATCCGAAGTTTCAAATCAAATTCTCCTTATTAATATTTCCGGGGGATTAAACCAAGGTAAATAAAACAGCCGAAAATGCTCCCGCAGCAATCTGCCAGGAAATCAAAGAGGGATGCACATCTATCCGGTACAAAAGCCTGGTGCATCTCATCGGACAACCCGAAAGCAGAGGCAAAGACAATGCTGATAATTTTGATCTTCATGGCAGGCCAGGATGGTTTTTCAGCCATCAGGTCCCTTGCACAAAGCAAGGCGAGAAAGGCATAGGCAAAAAAATGAATCAGTTTATCAGAATGGGGAAAAAAGGGTTCTGATATGATGGCTGGATAAGAAGACTGCCAGAAAATGCCGAGACAACAGGCAATAACCGGCAGTCTATAGGAAATGATGCCTGAAAGCGTGTTAGAATACGGCTTCATCCAGGGTTCTTTCTTTTATATGATGCAGCACGGGTTTTAGAAATTCTTCCATGGTGATCCCCATCCTGACGTTTCCGTCCAGGGTCCGGACGGAAAGGGTCCCTGTTTCCTTTTCTTTTTCCCCGATGGTGATGATGATCGGCACATAGCCGAGCTGGGCATCCCGGATCTTCTTTTTCAGGGTCTCATTTTTTTTGTCCACTTCACATCTGATCTTATGGGATTCAAGTTCTGCCTTAATGGTTTCGGCATGGGCCAGCAGATCCTGGTTGATGGGCAAAAGGGCAACCTGGACCGGGGCCAGCCATAAGGGGAATTTGCCTGCAAAATGTTCCACCAGAATACCGAAGAACCGTTCCAGGGACCCATAGATGACGCGGTGGATCATGATGGGCCGGTGTTTTTCATTGTCCTGGCCCTTGTAGGAGAGGTCAAATCTTTCCGGTAAAGACATGTCAAGCTGGACCGTGCCGCATTGCCATGTTCTGCCCAGGGCGTCCTTGATGTGAATATCGATTTTGGGGCCGTAAAAGGCACCGTCGCCTTCGTTGATGCCATAGTCTTTTCCGGACTCTTTTCCATAGGCAGCCAGGGCGGCCTTGAGGCCGTTGGTGGCCTCTTCCCACTGGGCGTCGGAACCAATGGATTTTTTGGGCCGGGTGGACAGCTCCAGGTGAAAATCAAGGCCGAACCGGCTATAAATCGTCTTGGCAAGTTTCAAAACTCCTAAAACCTCTTCTTCAATCTGGTCCGCGGTCATGAAAATATGGGCATCATCCTGGTGAAAGGCCCTGACCCTGAACAGCCCGGAGAGGGCGCCGGAAAATTCATGGCGGTGAACCAGGCCGATTTCCCCTGCCCGCAACGGAAGATCCCGGTAAGAATAGGATTTTGTTTTATAGAGCAGCATGCCTCCGGGGCAGTTCATGGGTTTGATGGCATATTCTTCCTCATCAATGACCGAGGTATACATGTTTTCCCGGTAATTTTCCCAGTGCCCGCTCTGTTCCCAGAGTTTTCTGTTCAGCATGACCGGGGTTTTGGTTTCCACATAGCCCGCAGCCCTGTGGACATCCCGCCAGTAATCCAGGAGCGCGTTCCAGATTTCAATGCCTTTGGCATGGAAAAAAGGCATGCCGGCTGCTTCATCATGAAAGGAAAAAAGATCCAGCCGGGTTCCAAGTTTTCTGTGGTCCCGTTTTTTGGCTTCTTCGATGATGTGAATATATTGGTTCAGGGCTTTTTTATCAAAAAACGAAATGCCATAAAGCCGTTGAAGCTGCTCTCTTGCCTGGTCTGCCCGCCAGTAGGCACCGGAGATTTTTAAAAGCTTGAACCCCTTGATCATGCCGGTATGGGGAATGTGGGGACCGCGGCACAGATCAATGAATTTGCCGTTCTGATACAGGGAAATTTCCTCGGCCTCGTCCAGTTCCCGGATAAGTTCCAGTTTAAAGGGATTGTCTTTAAAGACATCCAGGGCTTCCTGTTTTGAAACCACTTTTCGCTTAAAAGTGTTTTTGGCATTGATGATTTTGGCCATTTCCGCCTCAATGGGAAGAAAATCCTCTTCGGAAATCGGGGCCATGTCAATGTCATAATAAAACCCGTCTTCCACCACAGGGCCTATGGTCAGCTTTGCGTCCCTGTAAATATTGAGTACGGCTTCAGCCATGACATGGGCTGAGGAATGGCGCAAAATATCCAGCCCTTCTTTTTCATTTATGGTAATAAAACTGATGGCTGCATCTTCAGTAATGACGGTACTCAGATCCTTAAGGGTGCCATTGAGTTTCATGGCCACGCAGTTTCGTGAAAACCCTTCTGAAATGCTTATTGCAACATCCAGTCCGGTAGGGGCTGAGTCAAAGGGTTTAATCCTGTTGTCCGGAAATGTGATATTAATCATTTTGTTTCCATTATGTTCGGTTATCTGTTAAATGTAAAACATAAATTTTAGAAGAAGTGAGGTAAACAATCAAGGGGAAAAACAGTGAATTATAAGTTTATTGAGTCGGAAATTGAATTGCAGCAGGTCTGCGAGGATCTCTTAAAGGAAAAAACCATCGGAGTGGATCTGGAAGCCGATTCCATGCACTGTTTCAAGGAAAAAATATGCCTGATCCAGATTGCCACTGACAAAGAAGCGTATCTGATTGACCCCTTTGAAATAAAAGCTGCCCCTTATTTCATTCGTGTGCTGGAGGACAGTGGTGTGATGACCGTATTTCATGGTTCGGATTTTGATATCCGGAGCCTTGACCGGGAATACCAGGCAAGGGTGAAAAATCTTTTTGACACGGAAATTGCCTGCCGGTTTCTGGGTGTCAGGGAAAGAGGTCTTGGTGCTCTTTTGAAAAAACATTTCAATGTGGATGCCAATAAGAAATTTCAAAAGGAAGACTGGTCAAAAAGGCCTCTTACCCATGACATGATTGAATATTCT
>MGTJ01000240.1:21563-30036 GCA_001799395.1 Desulfobacterales bacterium RIFOXYA12_FULL_46_15
GATTTCAAACACATCGATCCAGACCATGGCCTTTGAAAAACCCGCGGCCATTGACAGGATGATCCAGATGAGGGCCTTAAGCCCGAAACAGGCCGGTATGTATGGGCATTTATGTGTGGACGCCATTGTCCGGGCCTTGAACCTGCCTCATAAGGATTTGCCGTCCTATCCGAAAATGAGGCGGCCCAAAAGAGACGAGAGGGCGGAAGCAAGGATTGAGCGTTTGAAAAAAATGAGGGAAAAGCTTAGCATTTCCATGGACATGGAACCCGGGCTTTTATTGAATAATGCCGCTATAGAAATCATTGCCGTAAAAAATCCTGGAACCGGTGAAGAACTTTTAAAAATAGACTCCATCCGGCACTGGCAGGTGGAGGCCATGGGAGAGGATATCCTTTCCACCCTGAAATATTGCAGAGCATGAGGAAACAATCTAATGGAAATTGAATTTACAAAAATGGAAGGCCTGGGCAATGATTTTATTCTCATTGATGACCGGGCAGGAAAAACAGGATCTTACCGGCCCTATCCCGAATTGGCACAAACGCTTTGCTCAAGGCATTTTAATATCGGTGCCGACGGCATTATCCTGATTCTGAACGCAAAGGACCATGATATCAAATTCAGGATATATAATTCAGACGGGTCTGAGGCAGAGATGTGCGGCAACGGTATGCGGTGCTTTGCAAAGCTCCTGTTTGAAAAGAAAATTATCTCCAAAAAAAAATTCAGGGTGGACACAAAGGCCGGGACCGTTATCCCGGAAATCATCACGGATGATGAGGGCCGGGTCCTTTTTGTCAGGGTGGACATGGGCGAGCCCATTCTTTTGTGCCGGGACATCCCCTTTGACAGTCCCAATGAAAAAGCCCTTGATGAACCGCTCACGGCCGGAGACAGGGAATACCGGGTCACCACCGTATCCATGGGCAATCCCCATGCCGTGATTTTTGTGGACACCTATGAGACCCTGGATCTTGAAGCGGAAGGCCGGGCCATCGAAACCCATGCACGCTTTCCCCAGAAAACCAATGTGGAGTTTATTCAGGTGTTGAACAGAAACGAATTAAACATGAAGGTCTGGGAAAGAGGGGCCGGGATCACCCTGGCCTGCGGCACCGGCGCCTGTGCCGTCCTTGTGGCGGCCCACCTCACGGGCAGAACCGAAGAAAAAGCCCTGATCCACCTTCCGGGCGGAGACCTGGAGATTCACTGGGACAAGACCACGAACCATGTGTTCAAGACAGGCCAGGCCAACCTGGTGTTTGAGGGCCGGGTGAAGATCTGATGAAGGGTTTTCCAAATTTCAGACTATCGGTTGAGAGATCCAATGCTGGCCCTGAAATCCATCAAAGCGCTTGAAATCGGCCCCAGGCAGATGACCCTGGGTTTTGATACAGTGTCACAGGAAGATAAGAAAGCCCTTGTGCTGTCCTGTTTCCGGGAGCAGAATGAAACCCGGGGACAGGTCTTTCTGGAAGATCTGGTCGCCTATGTGCAATCCTGCCATGCCTTGCCGGAAGGCGATATCCTTCAGACAATTTTTTGGGCTGCTGAAGCGTATCAGCTTCATTTCAGGGTCCATGACCGTCCGGCCTCTCCAAGGGAAGCAAGAAAAGCCCTTCTTAATGACCCGGCCCTTCCTGTTGCTCTGGCAGACAACCAGCAGGTCGATGAATCCCTTTTTCAAGCCGCGGTTGATTTTTTTTGTGCGCTGTCTCCGGATTTTTCCGGATTTGCTGACAATGAACAATACCGATTTGCTCAGGCGCTTCGATCTCTTTTCAGACAATGGGAATCATCCCTTGATACCCTTCTGGCCCAGTCCGCCCAGCCTTTTTTCCCCGGCAGGGATCTTGTTCTTGGTCATCTCAATTTTCTGACACACCTGCTGGTCCGACAGGATACCTCTTCTCTCATCCGTAACAGCCATCATCACCAGACCGCCATTTCGCAGCTTCATTCCGATCTGATCACTCTGAGCGGGTTCTATGACCATCATGCCGGTTTCTGGAGTTCCCTTGTTCAGCTCTCGACAGCGCTGGATGATGACAAAGAAGATCTGGTTCGATTTCCGGAGGCCCTGGCCGATATTCAGTCCCTGAACCGGATTTTGAATTCCGAAGTTCCCTGGGACCTTGTCCCGGAAGCAGAGCGGATCTCCTGCCGCCTTGAAGCCCTGCGAGCCAGAATCATTGAAGAAAAGCTGCAACTGTGCCGGAAAAATGCTTATCCCCGCATTGAGTCCCTCATCCGGAAGGTGAGCGAGGCGCTCGATCAAACGGAAGCACACCAGGATACCCGGAACCAGGTGCTCTACCCGCTCCGGAACGGAATGAAGCGATTGGAAAAGGCGGACACACTCGAAGCCGTCCGGGATATCCTCAGCCAGTTGGAAGATTTGACAGATGATTTTCTGTGAAATTGCTGATAGATCTATCTGACTTAAGTCTCAATCATCAATTTTCCAGATCCCCGCAGCCACAGAGGCCAACTGTTTTTGCCGGGCCTCTATTTTTTGTTCGTCCCAGGTATCGTAGTGTTCGGCCACGGCCTTAGTGATTTGAAAGACGCTTGTATGGTAAACCTGCCGTTTGGATGCATAGTCTCCATTACCTATAGCCTTGTTCCCGGCAGTCTCCAGGGGTGTTAAATTGCCGATCCGGTAAATCAGGCGATCCTGTTTGGATTCTTCAATGTATGCCCATGCTTCGGATGGGTGCTCCGGGAGGATATGCTCAAGACTGTAGGCCGCACTTTCAAAATCGAGGTCCTGACCGGAACGCTGCCGTTCAATTTCAAAAAGAATATACCGGGCCACTTTTTTATTGCGGCTGTTGGTGGTCTGTAATTCTTTCTCAGCAAAGGCGGCTTTGAAGCGGTCGTCATGGGGATAAACGTCCCCTATCGCATGGATTACATTTGATGGTTGTGCGTAAACCCCGCTCGACACCTTGTGGGCGATATCGTTATACAGGCGTTCCTGCTCATGGGCCTGAAGATTACAGATGACATTATAGCGAAAGGAGACAACCCCGACAGCCTTCATGATCCGGGTAAATGCAGCCTTGTCCTGTTCATGGAATTTTTCGTGACAGGCCATGAGCATGGCCAGGGGCTGCCGGACATTAAACATCAGCAACTGCTCCAGCGTATTTTTTTCATCGCTGTTCCATAAAGCGTCCTGCGGGTCACGAAGTGCGGCATAAATGGCCGCAGATTGGTCAAGGGAGCGCAAAAGATCAAACGCTGCATCACGGGAAGTGATCCGCTTTCGGATGGTCTTGAAGAGGTCGGATTTTCTCACCAGTCTGTTGCGGCTGTTCCAGTAAACCCGAAGAAATTCCGGAAAGCTCTCGCTTCCAAGCAGGCCGACAATCCTTTCCCATCTATCCTCCAGCGCTTTTAGCTCTGTCTCATGGGTATTCTGGGTACTGATCACTGAAAACAGGTAGTTTTTCAGGAGGTCTGTTGCTGAAAGGCGAACTCCCCTGGAATTGAGGGTTTCAAAAACTTTGAAGGCATTCAGCTCGTCCGTCACTGTGATGACGGTGAAAAAGAGTTTATCCACCAGGGCGTCCAGAAAGGCGGCCAGATTTTTTCCGCTTTCGACTGTTGACCCGCAGCGGCTTTTTATGCGCTCCTTAAACCAGAGAAAGGCTTTGCGCAATAGATGTTCGGAGGCATTCAGGCCCCTCTGGGGCAGTTTGTCCAGCGGAACCAGATAGGTCTGATAAAACCGGTTGTTGTGGCGATTCAACTCCAGCTTGGAGCGCGGCACCAGGCTTACCGGGTCAAGATAACTTATATAGCTGCTTTGGAGCTGTTCTTTTCGTTTGGCATTGTTGTCGGCGTCGGCCCCGGCGGCGATCAGGTCCTGAAGATGGCCCAGCGCAGCCAGGATCATCACACTGAGGGTGGTGATCCGCTGCTGACCGTCAATGATGTCAAATCGCTTGCTGTCAGCCGATTGCAGGACCAGATACCCCATGTAATGTGCCGGTTCGCCATCGGATTCGAACAGTCCGAGAATATCCTGCCATAAATCATCCCATTCATCCTCAGCCCAGGAATAATCCCGTTGAAAGGGAGGGACATGATAGCTTAATCCGTTTCCCAGCAATTGCCGGAATGTGGAATTGGCCGTATTAAAATTCATGGTCGCCATGATCCATTCTCCTTTGTGTCTGACCCAAATTATTCCTTTTCGAATCCCTGGCCGGATTGGGAGGGCCAAGGATTCGATTCTATTATGTTTTGCCCATAGGTTTCAATAAGCACTTCAACAAATAATTTGTCTAGAATATCAGGATTTTTTGTCATTGAAGGTTCACTGCCTTTTGTCGACAGTCTTTCAAGTTGGCTGTTTATAAAATCCGATATAGCAGGAATGCTTGGCCCAACCTTCAGTTCTTCTCCCCGTTTTTTATCGGATAAGAGATTTTGTATTGATTCACGAAGAGGTGATGAGGTCACAATACGATCAAATAAAATTTCAAATTCTGTCGGAACCAATCCCCAATTTTTTTCAATCCAGATACATGCCAGCAAAGGCCTTAATACATAAAAATATTTTTTTACCCAGACCGTATCACCTTGAAGGTATTGACGATGATTGCCCTTGGCCATATGAAGATAATGATACATGGCAGCAACAGGGGAATAATAGTCAGTAAGTAATTTACGGAGGCGTTTTGCCATGGAGCCTGATTCACGATAAATGACAGGTGACTGCAACCATTCTAAAAGCGGCGGATTCCCTTTTCGATAGAGTTCCAGAGCTTTTGGAAGATCCCATCCGGATAGATCAAGCTCATCATCAATGGGTTTTTCAATCACATCCTTTTTATTTTGAATGGTGAGATACCAGGCCGTGGGTCTGACATATATGAAACGCACATCATAATCACTATCCTGAGATTCAAACCCCCAGGCCCTGCTTCCTGATTCACAGGCATATAGAATTTTAACGGTTTCTTCAGTTTCGATTCTATCAAGGGCCTTCTTTATTTTTGACTGGATGTTGATAGTGTTTTCTCCACTTTATTCCTTTTCAAACCCCTGGCTCGTGAATTTCAGGGTTCGGCTGTTTTCCGTCACAATGCGGACCACCGGGTCCGGCACACCGGCAGGGACTTCTGCGCTGATTTCCAGGGTTACAGTCACCTTTGCCCCCACAAGTCCTGAAAGATGGGCAATGACTTCTTCTGCAATCCGCCCGGCATCCCGGCCAACCCGTTCCGTATCAAGGGTTGCCGTGCCGTAGAACCGCTTTGGTTTTTGGGGCATTGGTTCCGGTTTTGGGGCTGTCCCGTCTTCAAGCATTTTTGAAATATCAGGGGGGCTGCCGCCCTCATGCCCTTCTACCGGGGGAGAAGAAGCATTGTCTGCCGGGGATTTCTCAGCATCCATCTGTTTTTGTGCCGCTTCCGGTTTCACCAGCAACCCCTGAATCGTTTCGCTCGTGAGCGCCACCGCTTGCAGGGTCCGAAGCCCCCGATACCGCTGTTCCGTCTCATCAAAACTCTCGGCATAGGCAAAGGAGTCTTTTGTCCAGGTGATCAGGGACAAACCGGACTGGACAGCGGATATGAGCACGGCCGGGTTTTTGAGCCTCGGCAGATAGGGATAACGGCTAAAATCTTCTACCACCTGTTTGACGGCAACATGATCGCCCCGCCACAGCGGCACCCGGTCCAGCTCCATCCTCAGCAAGGTGGGCGCAAAATTCATGATCATGAGTTCATCATTCCTCAGTTTCTTACTGGCCCTGACGGCCAGGGCATCCTGGCCGGTGAGGCGGAAGGCCTGCCATTCAATGCCGGCTGCCGGGTCTTTTTGCCCCGGTGCCAGCAGCCATTGATAGGTTTCCGGCAGACGGGCCTTGACCGCGCCATCGGCTTCTGATTTCCGGGTTTCCGCCTGTTTTACCTGCTGGGGGTCCAGGTTCAGGGGTTTGATTTCTAAGAGGATGGATTCCCAGGCCAGATATTTTCTGACCGCCTCATCCAGGTCCTGCAACCGGGTTTTATCGGCGGCAAGAAAAATAAGGGAATTTCTATAGAGCCTCGGTGTATTGCCGCGGGATTCAAATATGGCTTTGGCAGCAATTTCTGCTGAACTTAAGGGTTCTTTGCTGTACGGGCAATCCATTCCCAGAACCACCAGGCGGACCTCGGGATCATCCGGCACATCCTGACCTGAATGGGGCATGGGATGGATGCGGTTAAAATCGCCCATCTGTTTTAAATCCTCCCGCAATCGGCGGTTCAACTCCTGGATGATTTTATCGGAATCGCGTTTGAGCTGTTCAGCCCGGTCATCGGCCAGCTTGGTCACGGTGGGCTGGGTCGAATACCAGTAGCGGGGGCCGTCCTGGTAAAGATAGGTGGCAACCCCTGCCAGACGCCGCAGGGCATCGCCGAATATGGCCGGGGATTCACCCGGAATCACACACCCGAGTTTGATGCGGCGATCCTCTATCCCCCGGTGGGCCGCCTTTGTCAGCGGGGCCGACCCCATATAAATAGTCCTTGCCACCCTCCGGCAGGCTGCAAATTTGCCCAGGTTCGGCACATCATTATCCATCTGCAAAGGCAGGGAATTGGGTCCGTCCACATCCTTTTCAATGACCGGGACCCAGTTGTCCGACAGATAACGGGTCAGCTCAAACTGCACCCGCGGGTCATCAATGGGGATATTGGCCGGCATGATCAAGGGATTCTTATCCCCTTTTTCCCACAGGCTGTGGATCACCGCGGCCATGAGCCGTAATACGCCACGGGTCCGCTGGAATTTCACCAGGGTGGACCAGTCCGTATACAGACGGTCGAATATTTCCGGATGGATGGGAAAGGCCGCCTTGATCCGTTTTTCATAATCCGCATCCCGGCATTCCGGCGGGAATTCAGCCGACTGGGTGCGGTAAAAATCGGCAAAGCCCCGTGCCACCACATCCCGGTCCTTGAACTGGGCAGGATCAGCCAGGGGTTCAAACAATCTGCGCCGGACAATCTCAAACCCTTCTTCGGCACTGGCAGGCCGCCAGGAAGACTCCACCCGGCCGATGACATTGCGCAGGCGATCCAAGGCTTCCCGTCCCCGCTGCCCGCCGACCTCCACATCATCGGCACGGGTCTGGGGAGACCCGGCTGTATCCGAAGCCGGAAGACTGATCACCAGCAGGCAGTTCCCGGCCAGCTTGGCCGATTCGGTCATGACCTGGGCAAAGGTGAACTGGGTTTCAAAGCCGCCTGCCGGAAGATCGCTCTGGTCATGGAGCTGGCGGGCATAGGCCACCCATTCGTCAATCAGGATCAGGCAGGGGCCGTATTCTTTAAACAGTTCCCGCAACGCATCCCCCGGACTGGTGGCTTTTTCATCATCGGCCTGGATGCGGGCATAGGCGGTTTTGCCGCCCAGTTGCCAGGCCAGCTCCCCCCAGAGGGTATGCACCACTATCCCATCGGGCTTGATGGAGGGATTGCCCGGAGAAATCTTGTTCCCCACCAGGACCACCCGTCGGGCCGCGGGCACGGATTTGGCATCTGCTTCATGCATGACCGCATCAATCCCGGGAAGTTCCGTGGGGCTGACACCTGAAAACAGATGATACAAGGCCAGCATGGAATGGGTCTTGCCGCCGCCGAAATTGGTCTGGAGCTGGACCACGGGATCACCGCCCTGACCATTCAGACGCCGAACTCCGCCCACCAGCATATTCTTGAGGCTTTCGGTGAGAAAGGTGCGGCGGAAAAATTCAATGGGATTCTTGTATTCATCTGAACCCTGGCCCAGGTGAACCTGCCAGAGATCTGCGGCAAACTCGGCCTGCTGGTAGCGGCCGGAGGCCACATCCTTATGGGGATTCACCACCTCCCGCCAGGGTTTGAGATGGCCTGTGGCCGTGCTTTCAATAGCGGTTCCCGCGCTCTTGCGTTTTTCACTGCGCACCTGTTCATCAAACCGCAGGCGCAGCAGCTCCATCTTCATTTTTTCGATTTCATCGGCTTCAGGGGCGGAGACTGCCGTCAAAAGCCGTGAGGCTGAATCCAGCACCCGGTAGGTATTGTCGCTGGTAAAGGCTTCCTGGTGGGCCCATTTGTTGCGGCTATCCCGCAACTCACTGACAAGGCTCCGCTCCGTATGGCCCAGGGTGAGGCGGAAAACCGTATTCCAGGCATCCCACATGAGTTTGAGCAGAACCGCCACATCCCATTCAACCATGGGTTTATCCGTGTTGATGCGGTCGTCGGCCACAAGCTGAAGGATCTCTGCTTTTGCCCGGCCTTTGAAGATATTTTTAAACTCTCTTTCGGCAAAGGGCCCGAGACCGGTTTTGAGAAGGTCCAGTGCTTTGCCGACGCGTTCGTGGTTGGTGATTGCCATGGGAACTCCTATCAGAACATTTCAGTTTGTTCCGGTGTCCGGGGTTTATTCTCTTTTTCCGCCTTGGCCATCCGGATGATCTCGG
>MGTJ01000241.1 GCA_001799395.1 Desulfobacterales bacterium RIFOXYA12_FULL_46_15
GGTTTTCAGAAGTCCTCCCGCAGGCCCTTGTCCATTCCTATGATCTTAAGATGGGCGGGATGGAAAAAGAAATCAGCAAGGAGCGGCTGACCGAGGCCGGAGCCATGTATTTTCCCACCTTTGGCCTGCTGTTTACCAATGAGTATATGGCTGATTTTGGCAAGGGTGCGGGCAATACCGTGTCTGTGGGCGAGACCATCATCCCTGGCAATGAATCGACTTTTCAGCATTCTGTGGCCTTATCGGCACAGTATATCTTGTATGATTTCGGGGTGCGGGGGCTCAAATACCGAAATGCTGAACTGGGTATCATCCTTACGGAACATAGCACTGCACAGCGCCTCATTGATCTTAAGGGAGAGGTGCTTTCCCTTTTCGGCACCGGGCTTCAGCTCCAAAAGAAAATTGAGACATGGGATGCTCTCTTGAGCCTGAGAAAAGAAGTGTACGGATTTACCCAAAGGCTGGTGACCTCGGGCGGCAAGGGCAAGCCGGAACAGGGCATTGCTGCCATTGGTGTTGCCGAAGCATTGCAGAACTGCGAAGCCCTTCGGCTGGACATGGCCGGGGTCCTTGAAAAACTCACCTATTATACCGGCGAAAATTATCAAGGGGCTGAGGTCTGGTTTACAGATCTTCATGCGCCGGCCGGAGCGCAGGCATCCGCCGACGTATCAAGGCTGCCCGGGATCAGGTCCTATGATGTGGCTATTGAACAGAAAAATGCAGAGAAGGACATTGCGCTTCGTCATTGGCTGCCCACCCTCAGCCTTTACTCTTCTTATCGCATGTATGGAGATGACAAGACAAATTTTATGGACTCCCTTGAAAGCCTGGAAGAAAAAAATGCCTCTATCGGCCTTGTAGTGAACATGAACCTGTTCAACGGGTTCAGTGATGAGGCAAAGGCGAGAAGATTGCAGATCGAGTTGCAGAAATTGCAGATCGAAAAAGAAAAAAAGGTGGCCGAAGATGAACAGAAAGTGCGCACTCTGATGCAGAAAAGCATTATTTCTGAACAAGGGCTTGGGAATGCAAGCATCTACCGTGATGCCCTTGATGATCAGACAACAATGGCAGAAAGGCTTTCCTTGCAGCAGATCATCGACCGGATCAGCCTGTTGCAGCAAAAAGGAGCACAGATGGAAAAACATTTAACCCTGGCTCTTGCCGACGTGGAGAGATGCGTAAACGCCTTGCAATTGCAGATAATGGCAGAAGGGGCTTTGGAATGAACACCGCACTGATCGCACTTGAAATTGTGGCCCGCCTGAACCAGGTGGATTTTGATGTGAGGGCCGTGAGCCGGGAATTCGGCATCACAGACGCAGAGCTTTTACCGGAAGAGGTGTTACGCATCGCCAAAAAATACGGGTTCAGGGCAAAACAAAAAATGCTTACCCCGGAAGCAATAGCCGGCAAATACCCCTTACCGGCCATCATGATTTTAAAGGACAGGACCTATGCCGTACTTCTGAAAATAGCCCTGGAAGAAAAAAAAGCCTTGATCGTCCTGCCGGCCCAAAAAAAGGCAGACGAAAAAACCTTTGCCGAGCTTGAAGACATGGGCACTGGCAAATTTATCATTGTCAAACACCGCCTTCTTTCCTCTGAGGCAGCCTTTGGCTTTAAATGGTTTCTGGCAGAAATTGCGATATATAAGCGAATCATCGGCGAGGTATTGCTGGGGTCTTTTATAGTCCAGCTTTTTGGGCTCATCACCCCTCTTTTTACCCAGGTGATCCTGGACAAGGTCATTGTCCACCGGAGCATGACCACGCTGGATGTGCTGGCGGTTGCGTTTCTTGGTGTCACCATCTTTGAGCTGCTGTTGAACATCTCCCGGAATTATATTTTTATCCATACAGCCAGCAAACTCGATGCAAAGCTGGGGGCAAAACTGTTCAACCATCTTCTGGCCTTGCCCCTCATGTATTTTGAGGCTAGAAAAGTGGGGACGATTGCGGCACGGGTCAGGGAACTCGACACCATCCGTGAGTTTATCACCAACAAGGCGGTATCTGTCATCATCGATCTTTTTTTCTCCCTGGTGTTTGTGGTGGTGATGATGCTCTACAGCACCCTTCTCACCCTGGTGGTCCTGGGGTTTGTGGCGGTGATTGCCGTCATTTATGTCACCATCACGCCGGAACTCCGGCGGCGGCTGGAGGAAAAATTTCAGATGGCTGCAGCGTCTAATTCCTACCTGGTGGAATCCGTCACGGGCATGCAGACGGTGAAATCCCTGGCCATTGAGGGGTCCATGCAAAAAAGATGGGAAGACCGCCTGGGCCATTATGTCCGGGCCGGGTTCCGGCTTGCGGCCATGGGCAATATCTCCGGGGCCGTGGCCGGCAGCATCCAGAAACTGATGACCATTTCCATTCTCTTTCTCGGGGTTAAGGCTGTGCTGAACAATGAACTGACCATTGGCCAGCTCATCGCCTTTCAGATGTTTGCAGGGCAGTTCTCAGGCCCGGTACTGAGGCTCGTGAACCTGTGGAACGAATTTCAGCAGGCTCTTTTGTCCGTAGACCGGCTGGGGGATATCCTGAACCATCCGGTGGAGGTTTCTGCCGACAAAGCTATCACCCTGCCGAAGCTTTCCGGGCGCATCATATTTGACAAGGTATCTTTTGCTTACAGTCCCAATGCCCCTCTTGTGGTCAACCAGGCGAGCTTTTCGGTTAATCCCGGAACAAGCGTGGGCATCGTGGGAAGAAGCGGCAGCGGCAAATCCACTATTGCGAAACTCTTGCAGCGGCTTTACCTTCCCCACAGCGGGGCCATCTATATTGACGAAGTGGATATCCGCCATATGAACCCCATCTGGCTGCGGTATAATATCGGGGTGGTGCTCCAGGAGAATTATCTTTTCAGCGGCACCATCCGGGAGAACATTGCTCTGCCAAGGCCTGATGCCCCAATGGAAGTGATTATCCAGGCGGCTCGGATGGCCGGTGCCCACGAGTTTATCGCCCAGCTTCCGGAAGGTTATGACACCCTGGTGGGAGAACGCGGCTCCAGCCTGTCCGGCGGCCAGAAACAGCGGGTCGCCATAGCCAGAGCCCTGATCACCAGCCCGAAAATCCTGATTTTTGATGAAGCTACTTCGGCTCTCGATTATCAGTCCGAACGGATCATCAACCAGAACCTTGCCCGGATCAAACAAGGCCGCACCACCATCATTATTGCCCACCGCCTATCCACCATTAAAAACTGTGATCTCATCATTGCCATGGATAATGGGGCCATTGTGGAGATGGGCACCCATGACCAGCTCCTGCAAAAACAGGGATATTATTTTCAGCTTAATGCATTACAGGAATAAGACATGTCGCAACCAAAAGAAGATTCTCATGAATTCAAACCGCTCCTGGCCGAGATCGTTGATGAGCCGGTAAACCCTTTAGGCAGGACCATTTTCTGGATTATTGTGGCCGCCATTCTTTTCTTCGGGAGCTGGATGTTTTTTGGCAAAGTGGATGTGGTGGTGTCTGCCCGGGGCAAGGTGATCCCGAAAGGGGAAATAAAGGTCCTGCAGCCGCTTACCACAGGGGCAGTGAGCAAGATCCTGGTAAAGGAAGGCGATGTTGTGAAAAAAGGCCAGGTTCTCATGGAGATTGATCCTTCCAGTACTGAACCTGAGCTTGCCTCCATGCAGGAAGATGCAAAACTCCTGGAGCTTGAATTGCTTCGTCTTAATGCGGTGTTCCGTCAAAAACCGTTTCAACCGAAAACAGAGCGATATGGGGCCGGCCTTGTGGCCATGCAGCAAAAGCTTCACACCTCCGCCATGGCCCGGCTTCAAAAACAGGCTGAGGCAAAAGAGGAAGAAATAAAACAGATCCGCTCCCAGCTTGCCGCGGCAGAGGCTGACGAAAAAAGGCTCCGGGATCTGTTGGCCATTGCAAATGAAAAGCTTGAACGGCTTGAACCCGTGAAAGACATTGTGAGCCGGGATCAAATTGCCCAGGCAAAAAGTGAAGTACAAAATTACAGCGGCAACCTTATCTCTGCCCAGCATAAGATTAAGGAATTAAATGCAAATGCAAGACGCGTTCAAAGTGAGCTTCGGGTCATCATTGAAACCGAGCATGACAAAAACCTCCAGGAAAGCACTGAAAAACAGAACAAATTGAACTACCTCAAAGCCAATATCGAAAAAACAACCTATGTGAATGCCAAACAGCAGATCGTGGCACCCGTGGACGGATTCATCAACAAGCTTTTCATCCATACCATCGGCGGTGTGGTAAGCCCGGCAGAAAAGCTGATCATCCTGGTTCCGGCAGAATCGCCCCTGATCATCAGCGTCCTCGTTGAAAACAAAGACATCGGTTTTATTGCACAGGACATGGCATCAAGCATCAAAGTGGACACCTTCAATTTTCAGAAATACGGCACCCTTGACGGCCAGGTCAGTCATGTGGCCCGTGACAGTATTGAAGATAAAGAAAAGGGTCTGGTTTACGAGGTGTATGTTGAACCGCAGAAAACATCCCTCATGGTGGAAGGCGTATTAACGCCCATCACCACGGGTATGAGCGTGACAGCAGAAATCAAGGTGGGCAAACGACGGATCATCGAGTTCTTCATCTACCCTCTTATCAAATATCTGGATGAGGGGATCAGTGTGCGGTGAGGCATGAAAAGACAACCTTTAAAGGCTGGTTAATTTCCTGTGCTTTGTCTATTGACAATCTCCCCTGAATTTTGACCAACCTATGACGATGATCTATTGGACGTGTCTGCAAACAGTCTGCTACCGATTTTTTAGATAAACCATCATTCCGGCCATCCGTTTTATTAACATTCGAATTTTACCTGTAAACAGGGAAAAATGAATATCAATTTATCAAAAGTGATCCGGTATCACCGGATCAAAAGCGGATTGACCCAGATAGAACTTGCGGACATGGCTGGTGTGGGCAAAAACATGGTATACGGAATCGAAAAAGGAAGGCTTTCCGTACAGTTTGACAATATATTGAAAATATTAAATATCCTTAATATTGATGTGGATTTGAAAAGCCCTCTGATGGCGCGCTTCAAACAGGAGAACCCGGATGAGAACGGCTGATATTTTTTTCCAGGATTCCCTGGCCGGAAAGCTCATTGAAATCGTTCAAAACAGAGAATACCGGTTTGTTTATGTAAAAGAGTATTCCGGTCCTCCTGTTTCTTTAACCATGCCAATTGAGCAGCAGGAGTATCAATACTGAAAGAAAACATTTCAAATTTAAAGTTTTTCAAACTTTTCCGGCAAATATTAATATAGTTTCGCTTTCCTTTTCAAAAGCTTGATTTTTTTTCTTGTCTTAAATTTACCACCCTGATACAGGTACAACATGCTGTATCTGTATCAGGGTGGAGATAATATTTCTGGTGTTTGAGGGCCGGGTCAGGATTTAGAGAATAAATGGATGTGTTGCAGCATGCAGCCTGGAAAAGGAGTATGATGAAAACAGAAATGAAAGATTCTGCAGGGGTGCGTATTCCGCCCCCTGTATTTTTTTTCATATGCCTGGGCGCGGGTCTTTGGCTTGAATCCGTTTTCCCGGACACCGCCAAGCGGATGCCGTTAATGTTTAGGCTCATCCCGGGCCTTGTGCTAACCGTTCTGTCCGGTGGGCTTGCTGTCATGGCTGTCTGGGCCCTGCTCCGGAACAAAACCACTTTCGATACCATGGCATCGACGGTCAGGATAGTTCAAAACGGAGTGTTTCGTTTTTCCCGCAACCCTATGTATCTATCCTTGTTGCTGCTCCTGTCGGGTATAGCGGTGTGGCGATGGTCCATGGGCCTTCTGGTTACCGTGCCGGTCCTGTATACCATGATTTTGTTCCTGGCGATCAAGCCCGAAGAACGGTATCTGAATGGAAAATTCGGTAAGGAATACACAGACTATGCAGCCAAGGTAAGGCGATGGATATAGGCATCGTAAAAGGAAGAAAAATGAAAAAAGTAACGATCCGTTATTGCTGGGTATGAGTCCATAACCGGATCTATGCATCCCGTGCGGCTGCTTATATCAGGGAAAAGTCCGGAATTGATGTCACACTCGATTCAAAAGGAAAAATCGGTGAACTGACGGTCTGGGTTGAGGGCAAACTGGTTGTAACAAAAGGCTTGTTCAAATTTCCTGATGAACAGGATGTTCTGGAGGTTGTTCAGAAGGAGATGGAATTGAAATAAAATCGTTTATCCCTTATGATATCCATGTGAAAGCCATGCCTGCAACTTTCCATTCCCCTTTGATCATTTTTTATATTGTCAATAGGATTCTTTCATAAAACCATTCATCCGGGATTATTGCTTCCATAAACTTATTTGACCGGAACGAATAGCCTCCTTTGACCAATTTACAGTTTTTATAATTTTATTCTCAACTACGTCAGGGTTATCACATGTTTCAAGATAGTCTTTTGATATTTGTTCCACCCTTTTATCATCATTAACCAACAAAAGAAAGTATATCCTCAGTATTAACTCTTCCCATTTTTTGTTATTATCATTGAGTTCAGCATTGGCTGAGAGGACCTTCTCGGCCAATGAATAATCCCCAGACATAACAGCCATGGAAATCAGATGATTTTTCATGTTGGCAATATCCCAGTTTCTTTCAGGTACCGTGGATAGAATGGATTTTACAATTTCGATTGCATCGTAGTCACTGCCTAACGCCCAAGGAATGTACCCAGTAAGGAGAGGGTTGTGGATGCACTGGTGAAGAATGTAAAGTTGTGAGTATTTTGCTGTTCCCTGACCCATCAATAGATCATTAATAACCCATCTAGAGGAAAAGAAGTTATTGGTGGATTCTTTTATGTTTGATGGCCAAAATTTTGCAATATTTTTACTATGTACGAAATTTTCTAAAGATTTTTCCGAATTCATAAATTTAAGATAAACTGATACACCATCTTTCCATTCTCTGTTGACTGGTGAAAGACGATAAGGGAAATTATCAACTAAAGGATCTGCTGATTCCAGCCATTGTTGAAGCCGCTCACCATCAGCTACGAAAGATGCTCCAAATTGTTCCGGGGAAATAAAGCCTAATTTTTTCAGCTCGTGTCCAACCTTCTCATCTTGCCATTGCTTTCGAAACTGTTCCTCCGATACCGGGCGGTTGAAGCTGTTAGTACCTGCCAACATCCATTCAAGTCCGGCTCCGGACCACAAGGAACAATCTGAAAATTCATTACAAAATGCTTTAATTATAGCTTTTGTATCATTTGGTCGCAATTGGTATACAGGAAGCCAATAGGTAGCAATGCCACCTGAGTTGAGGCGTTTATTTATCAGATGGAAGTACTCCTGAGTGTAGAGATTAACGACACCATTAAAGGAAGGAGGAGGAGGCTCTGCTGTAATAATGTCATATTTTTTTTCTGTTGTTTGTAGAAAAAAACGCCCGTCCTCCACATGGAGATTAACGCGCTCATCCATAGTGGGATTGTTTGTTGGATCAGGATACACAACGCGGCTCAGCTCAAGGATATCTCTTGATGTATCAACTATATCTATTTCCTCAAGGCTCTTTGTGTCTTTTAATGCATTAGCGGTTGAACCACAGCCAAAACAAATCAGCAATGCTTTCTTTGGGTTATCTATCAATGCCACTGGCCAGTATACAAAATACTTCATGTAGCGCCTGGCATCTTTTGAAGTAGCTGACATGGAATAATTGTTAGTAATCAGTCTGTAATAATGAGGTTTATCAGCTATATCCTTTCTCATATATTGTATGGTTTCTGTAACACTTTCACGCCAAACTACCCTTTTTTCACCTGTTGAATCAGAATATAACTCAGAAGAAATATTTATATATGAGTTTTCCATAAGACCAAATGGAAAAGCAAAAATAGAAATAATAAATGCAGTACCAAGTATCTTTGCACCACCCTCATTCTTAAAAATGAATATGTTAGTATGTCCATGCCAAAAGAGTAAGCTAGTTAGACCATAGATAAGAGCAAGAAAAAAGAATGACATTTCTGTGCCAAAGACAGGGAGGAGGATATAACCGCCAATAATGGCTCCCGACATGGCTCCGGTAGTATTTGCCATAGTCAGAAAACTTGTTGCACGGCTTTCTGATAGATTTTCATCGTGAAAAGAACTCCCTATCGCTGTAAAAATAGCGCCAGAAACAAATGAAACAGGGAACATAAGTGAAAATGCTGCAGCAAAGATAAACCTATCGGCCCTTATCTTTTGGAAGACAGATAGAACGATACCAAAATTGCCATATAAGAGGATTATAAGTAAACCGTTTAGTAAAAATAAGTAAAATAAGTAATTATGGAAGTTGGAATTTTTTCTTGAGCATTTTGAGGCAAAAAGACCTCCAAAGCCTATTCCTGCTAAAACAGTTGCAAGCATAACAGCAAAATTCCAGCTATGGCTGTTGAAAAAGAGGAGTATAAATCGGAACCAAATTACCTCCAGAGCCAGTAAAACTGCTCCAGCCAGAAAACTGCCAGTCAAAGGCATAGTTAACTTTTTGATTTGTCTTAAAGAAGCAGTAGAAGCTGTTTTGATACTTGAAGGAAAGGCTGATTCTTGTTTAGCCAAATATATGGCCAAAAATGCTGCCAAAACATTCAAACTTCCCGCTAAAAATCCTGCACCCCGAATACCAATGTATTTAATTATAAAAAGTTCATTTAATAATACGCCTGTTAATGCACCAAGAGTATTCCATCCATAGAGCAGACCAAGGGTTTCTCCAAAATTTGATGTTTGCCTGTAGAGTGCTTTTACGAGTAATGGCAATGTCATCCCCATCGCGATTGTCGGAATGAGCATAAATGAAAATGCAATAATGGCCCTTAAAAAATTCAATAATGATGGTTTTGAAATTATTTGGGTATAGAGAGGGGTAAGATACGATGTTGACTTGGAAAAAAGGATAATTGCTGTAATTCCAAAGATGGCAATAATTATCTCGATGCAAACATAAAAGCGCAAAGGAAATTTGATTTTGTCGCCCCAGGCAGCAACACATGCACTGCCAATAGCTAAACCAGCCATAAATGCAGCGAGAACTATTGAAGACGCAGAGACACTATTGCCTAGATTCAATCCTGCCTGATGAAACCAAATTGATTCAAATATGAGGGCAGAAGAACCCGAGATAAAAAAAACGAAAGGAAGAAGGTTTGATATCTTATTCTGTTGTGTTTGACTAAACATATGTATACCCCCCCCAGAGGGCCCTATGTTCCAGCTGATTATTTGTTAAATAGTAAAACACGGGTAACCTGACCGCGCCAATCCTTTTAATCTTGAATGATATTCAATCCAGACTTTTTTTGATATGGGCGGACATTTCTCCATCCACCACAATGATATTTCTTCCCGCCTTTCTGACCCTGCTTGTGGCTGAGAACCCATCCCCTTTTGCAGGTGCCAGAAAGTTCACCTTGAACTCAATGGACAATACACCGGTATCTTTGGGCATGAGAGAATAGGCAGCATAGCCGCAGGCGCTGTCAAGGACGGTAGATACAATCCCGGCATGGATAAACCCGTGCTGCTGAGTGAATTTCTCATTATAGGGGAATCTCAGCACCACCCGGCCGGGTGAAACCTGATCCATGGTTGCACCAATAGTCTTCATCACCATCTGCCGCCCAAAACTCTGCCTTACCCGTGTTTCATATTCCCCGTCCGCAGGTTGAAATGCCTCATCCATGGATTTGCCTCCAGTTATCATGCCAAAACTGGATATCATGATGAATAAAATAGTTCAACCCTTATTGCCGGCATTAAAGGGCTCAGCCATACTGGATCAGGAAAAGAAGAGCCTTGAAACACGGCTTCATCAAAAATTTGCAGGTTTTTCCCGCAACGATTTTTCAAACATTGAGGTGACAAAAGCCGATGACGCCTTTATTCAGATGAATGGAAAAAGCACACAGTTAAAACCAGGCGACATGATGATGCAAAAGATCTATTGCACAGGAGGCTGTCCCCAGAGCTTATAAAATATTGAATGATCAGCATCACGGATTCAAAGAGCAGGAAAATCCGTTCAACTCATTAGAAACTCAAGATCCGGAATGGGCATGAGTTTTTTGTTGGGTCCAAGGCAGACCAGTTCCAGGGTGCAGGTGACGGCAGGTTTGGTTCCATCGGGCCGCCAGGCTTCATGGGAAAATATGATTCTGTAGGCCCCATCTATTTTCCAGGTGGTCCTGATGGTGAGAAGATCACCGAAAACAGCGCCTTCATGAAAGCCCATGGTAATTTTATAAACCGCAAACCCGATGTTTTGATCATGCCACATCCCGGCCAGGGCTTTAATGCCGATGATATCCTCTCTTGCCCGTTCAAAGAATTTCAGATAATTGGCGTGGTAGACAACCCCTGAATGGTCGGTGTCCTCATAATAGACCTGGGCTTTAAAAATATGGGGGGTCTGATTTGTATCCGTCATAGACTATATCCTGTGCTTTAAAATAATTTTGATAAGGTGAATCCGAGCCAGACGGCCCCGAATCCGAGAACCAGATGAAAAAGGAGGTTGACCAGGGCTGGTATGAATTGCCCATCCCGGGCAGCCATGAAGATTTCATATCCAAATGTCGAAAAGGTTGTGAATCCGCCTAAAAATCCGATAAAGATCAATACCCGGACTTCAGGGGTGAAAATCTGCCGTGTTTCAGATATCCCGCCCAGAAAGCCGATCAAAAGGCAGCCCAGGACATTGACTGTAAGGGTTCCGTAAGGGAAAAAAGGATTATCAAACAACCGCTGGGATAAACTGCTGACCCAATACCGGCATATACATCCTGTGGCGCCGCCGATACCGATCATGAATACTTTTATCATAACTGTTTCCATTCCATTTAACTTATGGTTTTAACTCCGGGAGTTTAAATAGAAATAAAGATAAAAGCCATATTTTTTTAACCCCAAAGAGAAAATGTGGGCTGAGCCTGTTTTCAAAAGGGTCAAACCTCATACCGTGATTTCCCAGCACCGGTGGATCAGTTTCCGTTTGCTCTGATAATCTTCGGGTATGGTCCGGGTGGTGATTTCCTGAAGGTTTGTGACAGATAGTTCTTCTGCTTTTAATTCAAAGCTCTGGTGATTGGTGGAAAAGAAAACTGTGCCGCCTTTTTTCATGAGCTTGAATACATCATTGAGCATTTTGGGGTGATCTGCCGCAATATCAAAATGAACATTTTTAACCCTTGTGGTGGAATAGGAGGGCGGATCAACCACTGCAACATCAAAGTCCCGGTACCTGGGTCCCGGGTTTGAAAGAAAATCAAGGGTATCTTCCTGGATCAGGATATGTTTCGGGTCTGAGAGGCCATTGAGTTCAAGATTTTCCCTTGCCCAGTTGACGGCGGTTTCCGACCGGTCTACGGAAACGGTCAGGCTTGCCCCGCCCCTGGCTGCATAACAGGTAAAAGCGCCGGTATAGCAGTAAAGATTCAGAAATTGTTTGCCGGACACCTTTTCTTTCACCATCATCCTGGTGTCCCGGTGGTCTGAAAAAAGTCCGGTATCCACATAATCATTCAGGTTGATATAAAATTTCAGGTCTCTTTCCGACAGGACAATTTTCTCGTTGGTGTGGTTGATGCGCTCATAGCGCAGGCCTTCCCTGATACCGGCCTTTCTGATTTTAAGATAGAGGTTTTCCATGGGCACATTAAGGGCTCTGGCAACAGATTCACCCATGAGGGGAAGCCATTCCGGTGTGGATTGCTGACGGCTGTATTCCCCGACAACCAGGCTGCCTCCGTACCAGTCCACCACAGCCCTGATTTCCGGGATATCCCAGTCATAGAGCCGGAAGATGTCAAGGTTCAGTTTTTGATATCGTTTTCTTAAGTGCTGAAACCGATTTTTAACCTTGTTGGCCAGCATACCGGCCTGGTTTCTATATTTATCCGTTTGATTTGAAAAATTCATTTTACCTTTTCCTCTTGAAACTGATTATTGCTTAATACTATAGGTTGCCGGTTGTTTGCAAATGACTTCATGGTCTTGACATATATGCGCATGAATAATAATAGAACAGTCTTAAGTCTGATGAAATTGAGAAAAAATGCAAAGAGCAGTTTTCCGGAAAAAAGAAACAGGAGTTTTTATGCTGAAAGATGGTGAAAAAGGAGTCATTCGTCAAAAAGGAAAAGATATCGAGACCTATGCGGTTGCCCCCCATATCCCCTGCGGAGTTGTAACCCCGGCAAAACTCCGGAAACTGGCTGATGCGGCTGAAAAATATGGTGTTTCAGCCATGAAGATCACCAGTGCAGCAAGAATTGCACTGATCGGAATCCGGGAAGACCAGGTGGACGATATCTGGAGGGATCTGGGCATGCATGCCGGCCATGCCGTCGGGCTTTGTGTCAGAAGCATAAAGGTCTGCCCGGGAACAAGCTTTTGTCGGCTGGGGCAACAGGACAGCCTGAAAATGGGGATGAAACTGGATGAAATCTATCACGGCATGGTTCTTCCCAGCAAAATGAAAATGGGGGTGAGCGGCTGCAAGGTTCAATGTGCCGAAAACTGCATAAAGGATATTTCCCTTTACGGCACACAGGAAGGATGGACCCTCCAGATCGGGGGCAATGGTTCTGCAAAACCAAGGCTTGCGGATATCCTGGCAGAGGACCTCTCTGACGAAGAGGCAGTGAAACTGGTTGAACGCGTTATCCAATATTACAAAGTCAATTCCAAACGGGAACGGATGGGACGGATGATTGAAAGGATAGGGCTTGATACGGTACGATCCGGCCTAAAAATCAATTGACATTCCATAAGCTTGCCTGTTTATATCAAAAGAAATAAAAAAGGAGACGGCATTGCGCACACAACCGGGCATTGTAACAAAAATCAGCATTCTGGTTTTTTCAGCCATTGTATCCACACTTCTGATTGTGGTCTCAGGTTTGTTTTTATCTTTTCAGGAATTAAAAAAAACCAATCAGGAAGAACTCCGCAAGATCATTTTTGAAGAAAGAAAACAAAAACTGGTTGAATTGACGGATAATGCCTGGTCTGTGATTGAAAACAGCCCCGGGCATTCTTCAGCCAAGGCCATTTCCGACATGAGATTCGGAGAGGATAAGAAAAATTATTTTTTTGTTTTGGATGTCCTGGGGCATTTTGCAATTCATCCTGAAAGACCGGATCTGGTCGGCGTTGACAGCATGAATTTGAAGTCTGCAGACGGCAGATATATCGTAAGGGAAATGATTGAACAAGCTGAAAAAGAAAACCAGGGGTTTATTGCCTATCAATGGGAAAAACCCAATCAAAAAGGTGTTGTGAGTGAAAAACTGACCTATTTCAGACTGATCCGGAAATGGGGATGGATCGTCGGCACCGGTATTTACAATGATGATATCATGGATATTGCCCGTGAAAAGGAAACCATTTTTCTTAAAAAACTCAATAAGAACCTGGGTTTTTTTATTGGAGTCATCCTGTTTTTTTCCCTTTGTTTTTTAATTTTATCCATCACCGTTACCCGGAGGCTTCTCAGCCCTGTGAAGGAAGTGGCGGAATTTGCAAGACAGATCGGTGAAGGCAATTTTTCCGCAACCCTTGAATATAAAAGCAATGATGAGGTCGGGGCCATGGCGGAATCCATGAGAAACGGGGCAAAAGATCTTGGGAAACTGGTAAAAAAACTGATACGGTCATCCGCGACTATTGCAGAATCGTCTTCCCGGCTTCAGGGGATTGCCTATGACCTGAAAGACTCGTCAAAGGAAATGGAAAACAATTCAGACAATGCCACGACCGAGACCCGGAATATTGCCGGCCGCATGGCCAATATCCTTTCTGCAACCGATAAAATTAATACCCGGATTGAGAACATTGCGGAATTCACTGAAAAAGTTTCAGATAATACAAACGATGTAGGGGCTAAGGTTGATTTTGTCTCAGAGTCCACCACAGCTGCTGCCTGCGCCGTTGAACAAATGTACGCCTCTTTTAACGAAACAGCCCGGAATTCAAGCATTGGTGCAGGGGTTACGGAAAATGCAGCCAAACAGGCGAGAGAAACCACTGCAATCATGAATCAACTCGGGGAATCGGCAAAGGAAATCGGCGAGATCATCGGTATTATCCAGACCCTTGCATCCCAGACCCATCTTCTGTCCCTCAACGCTGCCATTGAAGCTGCCGGGGCCGGTGAAGCCGGGAAAGGGTTTTTTGTGGTGGCCCATGAAGTAAAAGAACTGGCCAACCAGTCGGAACGGTCTGCCGGAGAAATCCGGTCAAAAATCCTCGGCATGCAGTCCCATGCAAAAAAAGCGGTTGAAGTGATCCATACCATTGTCAAGGTCATTGAAGAGATCGATCAGATCATGATAGCCATTGCCGCTTCCGTGGAGGAACAGACCGCGGTGACCAATAGTATCTCATCAAGCCTGAGTGCCACTGCGGAAAATGCAAAAGACCTGAATATCAAGGCAAAGGAAAATATGGAGGCCATCCGGCAGGTAGTTGTCAATATTGAGGCCACATCCAATGAATCCGAACTGATCCGCAAAGATGTCAATAGCACTGGTAAAGGCATTACAGATGTGTCTGATTATGTGGGCAAAACCAATGAATCCGTCAAGGCATCTGCCCACAGGATCGAAGAAATCCAGGTTCAGGCCGATGAACTGGCAGGTCTTGCCAAGGATCTGAACCGGGCGATTCAGATATTCAAGGTTTAAATCCAAAAAAAAAGAGAAATAGCCATACGGGTATTTGAAAGAGATGAAAGAAGAAGTTAAGGGAGAAAAAAGTGAAAGCACTCATCATTGCAGCCCACGGCAGCAGAAACGAAGAATCCAATAGGGAAGTGGCATCCCTGGCAAACCGTCTGTCAAAAAAAGCCACAGGTTCGTTCGGGTCTGTGGATTATGCATTTTTGCAGTTTGCAGAGCCGTTCCTGGAAAAAAAAATTGATGAACTGGTACAAAAAGGGGCTATGAAAATTGTCATCTTCCCGTTTTTCATTGCCGCAGGAAACCATATCCAGGTGGATATCCCCGAGGTTGTGAAAAAGGCAAGGGCCTCCCACGGCGACATAGAATTCAGTGTAACGGATCACTTGGGAAAAATTCAGGCAATCGAAGAGATCATCTTAAGGCAAGTCATGACAGCGTAATGAAAATTCTTCATATCATCAGCCAGACCCCGGATTTTACCGGGAGCGGCAAATTTATCCGGGAAATCATCTGCCAGAGTGAACAAAACGGTCATGAAAATTTTCTTCTGGCCGGGGCCCAGGCGGATTTTATGATGTCTGAGGACCGGGTGCCCGAAGATCATTGCATGTATGTCAAATTTGACGGAAAAGACATTGCCTGGCCCATCCCCGGCATGAGCGACGTCATGCCCTACCCGAGCACGGTTTTTTCCAGCCTCTGCGAAGCGGATATGGATATGTATCAGCTTGCGTTTAAGGTAAAAATTCAAAAAGCCCTTGAGACATTCAGACCTGATATCCTGCACACCCATCATCTCTGGGTGGTCTCGGCCCTGGCCAGATCCCTTGCCCCGGATCTTCCCATGGTCACGACCTGTCACGGCACCTGTCTTCGCCAGCATTATCTGTGCCCGGATGTGGGTGGCAAAATCATCCCCGGCCTTGTCAAAATCGATAAAATCATTGCCCTGAGCCTTGACCAGAAAGAGAATATCGTCAGGACCATGGGCGCTAATCCCTCAAGGATTCAGGTCATCAGCGGCGGATATAATGAGGCCTGTTTTTTTTATGAGCCCAAACCCTTTGAAGGAACCGTGGAATTATTATATGCAGGAAAACTCAGCACCGTGAAAGGGGTTCCCTGGCTTTTAAAAAGCCTTGACCGGATCAAAGACCGGCCTTTCAGGCTGCACATGGCCGGCAGCAGCACGGGCAGGGAACAGGAAACCTGTCTTGCCCTGGCCCGAAACCTCAGAGAAAAAGCCGTCTATCACGGGCCTTTGAGCCATGAAAAACTGGGAGCCCTGATGCGGCGCTGCCATGTGTTTGTTTTGCCTTCCTTTTTTGAAGGCCTGCCCCTGGTATTGATGGAAGCCCTGGCTTCAGGATGCCGGATCATCACCACAGCCCTGCCCGGGGTCAGGGAAATCCTTGGAACAAAAGAAAATTCCATGGTCAGACTCATCAATCTCCCGGAACTTAAAACCATTGACACTCCCCACAAAAAAGATGAAGAAAACCTTGAAACCCGCCTTGCCAAAACCTTAAGCCGGGTCATGGAAGAGGTCGTGCATAAGGCGGAACCGGACCTGGACTATATCCGGTCGGCTACCGCCCCTTATACCTGGGAGAAAATATACAAAAAGATAGATGCGGTTTATAACGGGTTGGTTTTAAAAAAAAAGCCCGAAACCTTTTTTCCCGGGTCTTCATTTTATATGAAATAACCGGGCACCCATCGGGATTCTTATGGCAAATATCCGGACGGGTGTTTGAGTGTTTGACATTCATACAGCACTATTTTATTGTTCGGGTCATGATATTACACTTTTTGAGCGTCAGCATAAGACCGGGAATGAGGCCCTGCTTTGTTTTATTGATTCTGTTTTTTCTTGGCTGTTCATCACCGGAACAGATGGAAGTAAATAAAACAGAAGATTCGACCGGCATCATGACCGATGAAATCCTGATCGGATCTTCCCTGGCCCTTGGCGGGCATGCCGGATACCTCGGGACCCAGACCCTCCAGGGCGCCATGTCCTATATCCGCCACATCAATGATACGGGCGGGATACACGGCAGGAAAATCAATGTGATCACCCTGGATGACGGATATGATCCGGCCCGGTGCCTGTATAATACCCAGAAACTGATACTGGAAAAAAAGGTGTTTGCCCTGTTCTGTTATGTGGGAACACCGACAACCGTAAAAATCATTCCCCTGGTCAATGAGGCACAAATCCCCCTGGTCGGCATGTTTACGGGCGCAAATCGTCTGCGCCAGCCGGTCAACCGCTATCTGATCAATATCCGGGCTTCTTATTACCAGGAAACCGAGGCAGCCGTGGAGTTTATTGTAAAGACAAAGGAGCTGGACAAGGTAGCGGTCTTTTACCAGTATGATGAATACGGGTTTGACGGGCTCAGGGGGACTGAAATCGCTTTGAAGAATTATGGATTGCTGCCTGTAGCAAAAGGATCTTATGTCAGGGGGACCCTGGATGTGGAAGCCGGGCTGGACAAAATCAGGGCATCCGGGGCAGAGGCCGTGGTCATGATCGGCACCTATGACGCCTGTGCGGAATTTATCAACCTGGCCCGGGAACGCGGGTTTTCACCGCTGTTTCACAATGTCTCCTTTGTGGGGTCGGAAGAACTTGCCAGAAGGCTCGGCCCCAACGGGGAAGGAGTGATCGTGACCCAGGTTGTGCCGCCGCCCAGGATTGGTGACGCAACAGAACCCCTGCCTGGAGTCAATGAATATCTAAGGCTCCTTACGACCTATTATCCGGATGGCAAACCAAGCTTTGTCGGGCTGGAGGGATACCTGAACGCGAGAATACTGGCAGAAGCCCTGGAAAGGGCGGGCCGGGACATCACCCGGGAGAAATTCATCCGTGCCGTTGAATCCATCAGTCAATATGATCTCGGGATTCAAAACCTTTTATCCTTTGGAGAAAATGACTACCAGGGATTGGATAAAGTCTATTATACCGTCATACAAAGCGGTGAGCTGGTATTGTTTCGATGAAAATGTTTAATGAACTGACCCTGAAAAATAAGATTTTCATTTCCTGCCTGGGGTTTACCCTTCTTTTGAGTATCCTGATTGCCCTTTTTACCCGTTCCCTTTTGATTACAGGCCTGACCAATGAATTGAAAAAAAGGGGGATCGGTATTGCCCAAGGCATTGCCGACAGTTCAAGGGTCCACCTGCTGATGAAAAGCCAGGCCGAGCTTACGGCCCTGGCCTATGATGCCAGGCTCGGAAACCGGAAGGACATGGTCAAATACCTGATCATCAGTGACAAGGAAGCCCATATCCTGGCCCATACCTTTACCACAGGGCTTCCATTGAATATTGAAGAAATTGTCGGGAACCAGAATATTGAAAAGGAGAATGTATCCAGTATCACCGTGGACCGGCATTCCGTATTTCATGTGGTTGTGCCTGTGGAGGAGGGGATCTACACCATCGGATCAGTCCAGATGGGCCTGGACAAGCAGCATATTGAAGAGCTTATTGAGGATCTGAGGCTTGTTTTTTTGAGTTTTCTGTCTCTTGTCACTGTGATTTTTTTCTTTTTAAGCCACAGGCTTGCCCTTCATATCACAAAACCCGTAACAGCCCTGATCCGTCATACGGATCAGCTTTCGGAAGGTGATTTTAATATTATTTCAAAGGATGACCTGGATAAAATGATCCTGGAAACCGGGGCAAAAGATGACGAACTTGCCAAACTGACCAATTCATTTATCAAGATGATGAACCGGCTGAAACAATCCACGGACAGGCTTAAAAATTCCCAGAAAAAATACCTGTCCCTGTTTCAAAGCGGACCAAATCCCATCTTTGTGGTCAATAAAAAAACCTTTGAAATCCTGGATGCCAACCCCAATGCCACAAAATTGTTCGGGTATGAAAAAGAAGAGTTCATTGGAATGAACCTGTTTGATCTGGGCAGCCTGGATGACCGGAAATTCACGGCTGATTACCCGGACGGCGCTGCCATGGTCATCAGTTCAAAAGTCAGGTTTCATAAAAAAGACGGGGGCTCCGTATTCGTCAACATCCATGCAAGCCCTTCGGAATACCGGAACAAAGATGTGGTCATTGTGGCTGCAACAGATATTTCGGAACTGGTTGAAAAAGATTCCCAATTGATCCAGGCCAGCAAGATGACCAATCTTGAAAAAATGTCGGCCGGTATTGCCCATGAAATCAACCAGCCCCTGAATGCCATTAAAATGGGGAGCGAATACCTTTCCATGATGGGTGAAAAAAAACGGAAAATCCGGGAAGAGGATTTTCAGATGGTGCTGAGGGAAATCAGCTCCCAGGTATCACGGGCAGCCGAGATTGTCGGAAGGCTTAAAACCTTTTCCAGAAAGGCTGATTTTTCAAGGGAAGTCATTGATATCAATCAGTGTATCCGGTCTGTCAATAAAATTATCGGCCGGCAGATCGCTCTTCAGAATATTGATTTCATCCTCAACCTGGATGAAACCATTCCCCCGGTCCTTGCCCACAACAACAGGATGGAACAGGTGGTCTTCAATCTTGTGACCAATGCCAGGGATGCAGTCAATGAGCGGATCGAAACCGGCCGGGATATTCAAAGGGGCGTCATTACCCTTTCAACCTTTTCCGATAGCCGGGATGTGGGGTTTGTCATATCAGACAACGGAACCGGTATTGATCCGGGAGTGATGGAAAATATTTTTGAATCTTTTTATACCACCAAACAGATGGGAGAGGGTATGGGGCTCGGTCTTCCCATTATCCAGGGAATTGTCCGGGACTATAACGGAACCATCAGTGTGTCCAGCAACCCGGGAAAAGGAACCGATTTCAGAATACTCTTTCCGGCCCATTTAAAGAATGCTATGGAATGAACCAGGGGAAAGAAAATGAAAATTTTAGTGATTGATGATGAAAAACCGACCCTTTCCATGTTCAGGCTTTTTCTCACGGCTTATGGATATGAGGTCCATACGGCTGAAGACGGTGAAAAAGGATTGGCCCTGTTTCATGAGATCAAACCCGGGATCGTGTTTACCGATATAAAAATGCCGGGCCTGGACGGCCTTGAGGTGCTGCGGAGGATCAGAAAGTCGGGGATTCCTTCGGAAGTCATTGTCATTACAGGTCACGGCGATATGGAAAATGCTGTGGAAGCCCTTGATCTGGATGCCTCGGATTTTATCAACAAACCTGTTGAACGGCATGCCCTGAGTTCTGCCCTTGCCAGGGCTGAAAAAAGAAGGCAGATGCAAAAGGATCTTGTCTTTGAATTTTTTGAAACAGAAAAAGAAAATCATCATATTGTTTCTTTACAAGGAAAATTGAGTGCTTCGGCAAGACCGCTTTTTTCATCTTTGTTCAAAACCTTGAAATCAGGGAATGAAAAAGAGGTTATTCTAATTTTCAATGACGGTTTTTCCATTGACAAATCAGGCATTTCTCTTTTGATGGAAGTGATACAGAAGCTGAAACAAAAAAACATCTCCATTGTCATGGAGAATCTGTCCTATAATTATTTAAGGATTTTCCAGATGGCCGGGATGGATAAATTTGCAACCATGAAAGAAGCTTTGGCAGAGGATTAGACAAAAAAGGATTGCCATGACAGGCCCCTACGGCCCCCCCCATATTACAGACACTCTCAGACGGCCAAGGCTGTTCAGCCTTCTGGATCACCATTTTCACAGACAGAATTTTTTTATTACAGGCCAGGCTGCCCAGGGAAAATCTACCCTGGTGGCTTCCTATCTTCATGAATTGCAGAAAAAATCTCTCTGGTTTCACCTCTGCCCGGATGACAATGACGATGTCAAATTTTTTGACCGGCTCGGGGCCGGGATCAGGTTTTTTTCAGGCATCATGCCCGGAGATGGAGATGAAATTATAGCAACCGCCACCCTGGGTACTGAAAAAGACCTGTTACGGTATATTGAAGGGGTGGTCCTGATGCTTAAAGACCTGTCATCCCCCCTGGTCATGGTTTTTGATGATGCCGAATGCCTGGAAGAGACATCTTCGGGGTTTGAATTGATCAATGGTATCCTGAACACCCGGTTTTATCAGCATAAATTTTTTGTTTTGTCCCGCAGTATACTGCCTTTCAGTATCCCCCGGCTTAAGACCGGGCATCACGGATTTTTTCTTAAAAATGACGATCTCTCGTTTACCCTGGATGAAACAAAGGCATTTTTTCATGAGAAATACAAAATAGAGCCCCCGGATATTGAAAGAATCCACAGGATAACTGGTGGCTGGGCAGGCGGGCTTACCCTGGTTTCGGAAACCCTGCGCCGGTCCGGCGGGATTTCAAACCTCCCGGAAAGAGTGTCATCGGAAGCTTTTGAATATTTTTCCAGGGAGATTTACAAGACATTGCCGGAATCTATCCGTGAATTTTTAAGGATTACCGCTATTACGGATATCATTGATCTGGATATGGTGACCCATATGGCTGAACCTGTGGACGGCCTCAGTGTTTTAACAACCCTTGAAAAAAGGAATCTTTTCATCCAGAGAATGGATTCCGACGATCCCCGGCCCCAGTTCAGGTATCACACCCTGTTCCGGGAGTTCCTGCTCCAGGAATTGATGCGGATCATGAGTCAAGACGAGGTCAAAAGCCTTTACTACAGAGCCGGAGAGGTTTCATGGGAAAAAAAGAACCCTGAAGCAGCCATGAATTATTTTATAAAAGCCGGAGCGTTTTCCGATATTATCCGCATTTTGAAAATCAAAGGGGCGGATTATATGATCAAGGGAAAGATATCAGGGCTTGAAAAATGGATTTCCTGCCTTCCGGAGCACCTGGTTCAGGATGATCCATGGCTGATCTTTTTTATGACCATGGCCCGGCGGATCAGGGGCGGGAAAAAAAATATCAGGGATTTTCAAAAAGCATTGAGCCTTTTTGAAGAAATCGGGGATGTCCGGGGTACCCTTTTGTCCGCCGGTTACCTGATTGAGGCGGCCGTCTTTATCCGTGAGCCCTCATCCGTTATTCTCAAATGGATACGAAAAGCTGAAGAATATCTTGAAACCATGCCTGAAAAGGACAGGTTCCCATGGGCAAGAGGGCTTTTGTGGCAGCAGATGGGGCTTGGGTATATCGCAGGTGACGGCAATATCCCCAAAGGGGTGTCTGCCTGCAGGAATGCTGTTTTGCTGGGAACACAGATCAATAACCCGGATCTTGTGCTTCACGCATCCATCACCATGGCGTTTGGATATGTTCAGGCCGGTGATTTCGTCAATGCAAGACTTATGCTGGAAAAACTCCAGGGCATGACCAGGGAAGGGCGGCATCCTGAGTTCAGAGCTCTGAAAAACATTGTGGATATTGATTTTGCCCTGAAAAACGGCCGGTTTGATGATGCAGGAGAACTTTTGATAAAGTCTGAACAGGATATTGAAAAATTCGGATTGATTTTTCTTTACCCAAGCCTTGTTGAAGCCGGGGCATTATACAGGGTTTATACCGGACGGTTTGATGAAGCCCTCAGGATGGCGGATCATCTGAATGATTTTTCGATCCTGGAAGGAAATGATTTCTACAAGGGGATTTCCCATCGGATCAGGGCCTTAAGCTTTTTTAAACAGGGGAAAACCAAAGCTGCCGTCCATGAGATTCAAAACGCGCTGGATGCGCTGGATCAGATAAGAAAAGGGGATATTCATCATTTTTTGACACAGCAGATGGCCGGGATGATTCAGTTTGAAGCAGGGGATTATGGAAAGGCAGAAAGTTTTTTACGACCGTCACGGGACTATTTTGAGCACATTTCATCAGACTTGAGCTGTGCGGAAAACTACCTGGTATCCGGGTTGATTTTATGGGAACAAAAGGATTCAAGGCAGGCCATGCTGTTTTTGGGACAGGGATTTTCGATGGCTTTAAGGGAGGGATATACGTTTTTCCCCTTGATCAGCGGGAAATTCCTGGTCAGATCAATTCTTATCCGGATGGCTGATGAAGAGCATTTTCCGGAAGAATCATATTTGCACAATTTAAGTTTGAAATGCGACCTGTCTGTAGTCATGGAGGAGATGGACAGGGTCCTTTCATCCATGAAATCCAGGGAAAAAGACCGGGCCATAGAAAATTTAAGACCTTTGTATAAACTTTTACTCCCCCGTATCAGAATTGAAACCCTTGGCCGGTTCACTATCCTGTGCGGTGGTAAGACGCTGGACAGCCGGATCTTTGAGGGCGCAAGACCGCTTCTCCTGCTTAAATCCATTGTTCTTCACGGGTCAAGGGATATTCCCAAGGAAATCCTGATGGATGACCTGTGGCCAACGGCTGATGCCGCTGCCGGAGAAAAAAATTTTAAAATCAACCTTCACCGGCTCAGAAAAGCCATGGAACCTGTGGTCAAAAAAGAATTCGGATACTCCTATATCATTCAAAAAGCAGGGCTGGTATCCCTTGATCCGGTTCTTGTCACTCTGGATGTGGATGAATTCTTGTCCTTAATTGTCAGGGCTGCGGAAAAAGAAAAAAACAATGATTTTGATACAGCCCTTGAATTGTATGAAAAGGCAACAGGACTTTACAAGGGCGATTATTTTGCTGAAGAACCCTACCTGGAATGGATTTTGAGAAAAAGAGAGCTTTTACGGGCAAAATATATCGAAGTGCTTGAAAACAAAGCAAGACTCCATGAAGAACTGGATCAGATTCAAAAGGCCGTAGAAACCTGGCAGCAGATTCTTGATGCCGAGCCTTATTCCGAGACTGCATATCAGAACCTCATGATCCTGTATGCCGACTCGGGGCAGAAAAACAAAGCCAGGGAAGCATTTGAGGAATGCCTCCACGTGTTCAGAAATGAACTTGGAACCGAACCGGATAAGGAAACCTTTAATATTTATGATAAAATCCAGATGAAAAAATAAAAAAGACCTGGATTTTTTTTAAAAAGGCATATCAGAAATTAAGCTTTTTCATTTCCTTCATTTATATATCCTTTTTCCCTGGCCTGTATATCCAGGTGAAGGGTTGCGATTTTTTCAAGGTTTGGAAAAAATTCCCGGTCCATCTGTCTTAAATCCACCAATTTGATAAATCTCTTGCAATGATCGCAGAGCTTGACCTGATACTCCTTTTCTTCCTCATTAAAAAAATAATGCTGCATGTCTTTTTCATTATTTCTGCAGAATACACATCCCATCCTGCCGGATTTCCATTTATGGCAGCAGAAGGAGCAATTAAGGTGCTGCCGGCCTTCCATGTCCAGGAAAGCCATATCCGGAAGATTGCCGCAGACGGGGCAATAGCCTTTTTGAAGTTCAGGCATTCCGGAAAGATAAGTTTCAAGCTGCTCGGCACAAACCCGGATGCTCGGGGAAATGCTGAGATACCCGAAAAGGGAAAGTTCATTCAGCGGCACATCCAAAAGCTGGGCAATATCCTGGAGGGTTTTGTCATGGCCGTTGAGAATGGCAGAAAAAAGGCTTTCAGGGTCAAAGGCTTTTTCAGACACTGCTTTTTTTAAAAACCGTGCATTGGATGACAGCCCCGGCGCAAGCTCTGCAGCAAGCTCACAGATGTCTTCAAAGGTTTGAACCGCTGCTTTAAGATCAATGAGAAATTCAGACGGATCAATCAGGGGCAGCTCATTTTTCTGTTTAATTTTCAGAAGATCAGGTTCTATTATGACAGGGGGCAGCCGGATATCTTTCAGGCTCTCTTCCTGGACCCGGAAAACCTCTTTGTAGAAATCAAGAATTTCACGGTAGGCAGGCCTTGAATTGACAATCATTCCTGCTGTTTTATTCAATTGTTCCAAAGTGTTCATATTATCCGTCCTTGAAAACTGCCCGGGAAAAAATATCCCGGGCAGAAGGTTAAACTTTTTTTATACCCGCATCATCCTCGCAAGGGGCCCCATCATTTTCCTGATGGCCACACTACGGCTTAAACCTCCCCTGTCCGAGCCTGCCACGGCATAATCCGAATAGAATTTGGGATCAAAGGCAACCAGATAAATCACGTTTACCTCATCCGGGTTCAGCAGCATGGCCTTGGGAAATCTGGACTTGACGGTTTCAAGGCGGCTTTTGGCCAGCTTCAGCATTTCCTCCCGGTCTCCAAAGACCATGGCCCCGGTGGGGCAGGTCGTGACACAGGCCGGTCTCATGCCGTTATGGATCCTGTCATTGCACATGTCGCATTTTGCAAGGGTCCCGTCTTCGGCTTTTCTTGGAACATTGTAAGGACAAGACCCGATAATGTCATCGGCGGCCAGCTTTTTCGTTTCCTTTGTATACAGGATCGCTCCGGTAGCCGGGTCCTGATAAATGGCATCCTCGTTAAACGCGGTTGCAAGGCAGGGCGCATCCACGCAATGCCGGCACTGATCCGGGAAAAACAGCCAGTGAAGGTGATTGTCAATAATCTCTTCATTCATCCGGACAAGCTTGTACGTAAAAAAGGAGAGATCCTGGGGATTCTGGTGACTCCCCATGTTTTTAGTTTTTTCAGCTGGCAGGTCATGCCACTGTTTGCACGAGACCTGGCAGCCCCTGCATGCTGTACAAATGGTTGTATCAACAAAAATCGATTTGGTCATGTCGTTCTCCTTTAAAGCTTTGCCACATTGACCATAAAGGCCTTGGTTTCTGGAATCCGGGTATTGGGATCACCGGCTGAAGGGGTCAGAAGGTTGGCACTTTCTTCCGTTCCCGTTTCAGGCCAGCGCCAGCCGTAATGCCAGGGAATTCCCACCTGGTGGACCGTTGCATACCCTATCTTAAACGGTTTAAACCGTTTGGTCACAATGGCGGTGCATTCAAGGGCGCCCCTTGCACTGGTGACCTTTACCCGTTCACCGTTGGCAATGCCCTTTAATTTAGCCAGTTCCTCACTCATTTCAACAAAAACATTGGGCTGGAGT
>MGTJ01000242.1 GCA_001799395.1 Desulfobacterales bacterium RIFOXYA12_FULL_46_15
ATCAACGGTCAGGATTTCTTTGGGGAGGAGGCGGTCATGAAGATCCCGGGTCCTGTCCATGATCAGATCCAGAACTTTCCGGGTTTCCTCATGGGAGAGATCCTCTTTTGCAATTTCAGATCCCCGGCCGGAATAAACCAGGTGATAAAAACAAGCCCTTGGGATATTTTTTTCTTCCAGAAGATCAAAAATACCCGGGATGTCTTTGACATTCCTTTTGTTGATGGTGAACCTTAAGCCTACTTTAATACCGGCTTGCTTACAGTTCTCAATAGCTGCCATAGCTTTCTTAAAGGACCCTTTAACCCCTCTGAATTTGTCATGGGTTTCTTCAAGGCCGTCAAGGCTGATACCGACATAGGATAGGCCGATTTCTTTCAGCGTCTTTGCTTTTTCCTTGGTAATCAGGGTGCCGTTGGTGGAGATAACAGCTCTCATTCCCTTTTTGACAGCATACTGCGCATATTCTACAAGTCTTGGATGAGTCAGGGGTTCGCCTCCGGAAAATAAAAGCACAGGCACACCGAAATCAGCAAGATCATCTATCATTGCAATGCTTTGCTCATGGGTCAGTTCATTCTCATATGAGATGTCTTCTGAGCGGGCATAACAATGAACGCATTTCAGATTGCACCGCCTTGTCATATTCCAGACAATGACAGGTTTCTTGTCCTTTGAAAACTGTAACAGATGAGAAGGCAGTTGCCCTGAATGTCTTGAATATCTTAAAGCATCGGAGGGTTCTACAGTCGCACAATAAAGTTTTGAAATTCCAATCATTTTATCTCTTTTCTGATAAGATCATTGAGAAAGGTTTCATGATCTAATAAAGCATTTTTTGACAGAAAAAATCTATTCTTTCCTGTTTTTTCACGGATAAGATTGAATCCGTCGTAATAAGAGGAATAAATGTTTGATAATATTTCCTCACTGGTAGCATGATGATCGATAAACTGTTCAATTAAAAAATCAACTGCATCTTCTTCAAAAACAATATTCAGATTATAGCTCTTTGATACTTCAAGTTCAATTTCTTTAACCGAGTCATGAAATTCTTTAATTTTTTTAACTGCATCTTCAATCTCCATGACATTGTTACAAAAATACCGGGCCACCATATTGCACCGGACTTCTGAAAGTGTCAGACCATGTTTGAGGGAAAAGGTTTTCCAATGGTTTGTCAGATATGTCCGGATAAAATCATTATGCTCATGAAAGACTGTCTCATACTCTTTGTCCCAATCTATTTCATGCTTTTTGGACAACAGATCAAGAACATGGCTTTTCGGGTCTTCCAAAAGTTTTTTAGTAACGGCAAACTTCGTGATATCCTGTGAGGGGAGTTTTTCTTCAAAATCAAGCAATGCTTCTTCAACAACACTGACAAGTCCGCGGGCGCCCGTGTTTTCTTTATTTGCCTGTTTTGCAAATATCTGTAATGAATCATCGCTGAACTCGATCTTGATCCCATAAGCATTAAAATCAAGACGCTTGCTTAAAATAACAGGATTGTTGGGCATTTTCAGAATTGCATACAGGTCTTCTTCACTTAAGGGGTCAAGAATGCACCGCACAGGAAGACGCCCGATAAATTCCGACTCAAAACCAAATTCTACAAGGTCTTCGGTTTTGGTCTGCCGGAGAAAGTCTTCAGCCTTCTGTGATTTGATCAGGTTTGAACCGAACCCAATGGATTGTTTGGAAAGCCTTTGCTTTATAACTTCGGTGAGTCCTGAAAATGCTCCGCTGACAATAAAAAGAATGTTTGCAGTGTTGACTCGCCGCCGGTTTCTTTTGCCGGTTCTCTGATAAGCTTCCAGTTCCTGCATCATGGAGACCGGGTCATGGGGAACTTTCAGATCAACATCGGTTTCTTCCATGGGTTTTAACAAAGCCCTCTGAACCCCTGTCCTTGAAACCTGGGCACCGATGACATTGGGACTTGCGGCTATTTTATCAATTTCATCAATGTAAACGATACCGCATTCTGCAAGTTCTATATCATCATTGGCTTCTTTAACAAGGTCACGGATCAAATCTTCGACATCACCGCCGACATAGCCGGTTTCAGAAAATTTAGTGGCGTCTGCCTTTACAAAAGGTACTCCGATTTTTTTTGCAATCAGCTTAATCAGGTATGTTTTTCCAATTCCTGTCGGGCCCAGCATCAGGATATTGGATTTGATATTACCGGTTATTTTAGATAAGCCTTCACCTGTGATCTGTGAATGTCTGATTCGGTTAAAATGAGTGCAGATTTTAGTCGCCAGAACAGATTTGGCCGTCTCCTGCCTGACAACGTATTGATCAAGGTAGGCAATCAGCTCCCGGGGTTTGATGTTAAAATTGAGAAGGGCTTTTTTCCCTCTAAAGGCAGCATGTCCTGAAACCGTATCCTGCTGGGAGAGTACGGAAGGGGTAATTATTTTTACAGCCCCGCCAAATTTTTTATTCAGAAATTCGCCAAGTTCTTTTTCTATTTTCTGAGGATCTTGCGATCGGATATCATTGTCATCTTTCATAATAGTCTAATATAAACAAGGAAATAAATAATTCAAGGTGAATCCAATAACCTTCCTGATTTTTCTTTATAATACTCGCAAGGTTTTCCCGATGACTGGAAAACCACAACACTGGGCAAGGCCTTGGATTTAAACCCCAAGGCCTTGCATCCGTTAGGACGCTGTAAATCCCACGTAATATAGAAGAATTCACATTTAAAGCAATTTCTTCTATTGTCATTGGTCATTGTAATCCTGGTCAAATAAAAAGGCCACGAACAATGACTGCCCGTGGCCTTTTAAAATTTGGTGCCGAAGGGGAGATTTGAACTCCCACGGGTTGCCCCACACGCCCCTCAAGCGTGCGTGTCTACCAATTCCACCACTTCGGCATTGTATCTGTCAAAATATTTTTATTCAGTCTTCTGTTCAATCGGTGCAGTTGTTTTTTCCATTATTGAGGTCTCTGATTGATTACCTGATAAATAGGCCAGCATCAGAGAGGTTATCATAAAGATAACAGCAACAGCGGTTGTAATTTTCGTTAAAATAGTTGCCGGGCCTGAAGCACCAAAAAGTGTCTGGCCTGCTCCTCCGCCAAGAGAAACTCCCATTGTCGCACCTTTACCGCTTTGCAGCAACACTATCAGTATCAAGAGGATACAGACTGTAACATGGATAATAACCAATAAGGTTGTCATATTCCCTACAAATAATATTTAATAATTTTAATGAACTTTTCCGGATCAAGGCTTGCACCACCCACCAATGCACCATCGACATCCTTGATGTTCATCAGTTCTCTTATATTTTCAGGCTTAACCGAGCCGCCGTATAAAATTCTTATCCGGCATGCAAAATCCATTGAAAACAACCGGCCCACTAAAGCTCTCAAATATTGATGGACTTCTTCAACCTGATTTATATTTGCCGTCTTTCCTGTTCCAATGGCCCATACAGGTTCATAGGCCAGAATCAAGTCTTTAAGTTCATCTGAACCAAAGCTTTTTAACCCATCCGACACCTGTTTGTCAAGTATTTGAAACGTTTTTTCTTCATTTCTTTCAATTTCTGTTTCTCCAATACATAAAATCGGCTTTAACCCGGCATGGATGGAGGATTTCAGTTTTTTACAGACATTGGCATCTGTTTCCCCGAAATATTGTCTTCTTTCAGAATGGCCTATGATCACATATTCCGAACCTGTCGCCCGGATCATTTCCGCAGAAACTTCACCTGTGAAAGCACCTTCTTTTTCAAAATAAAGATTTTGAGCCCCTGTTTTAACACAGGTTCCTTTAACACAAGGTGTGATGAGAGGCAAGGAAAGAAAGGTCGGAGCAATCATGACTTCAACATTTTCTACATCAGCGCACAGAGTTACCAGCCTTTCTGCGGTTTCAACCGCTTCCGGGCCGGTTTTATACATTTTCCAGTTACCTGCAATGAAAGGGATTCTATTCATTTTCACCTCTTGTCGGGTTACAGGGATTTGCCTACCATGACGGCAAGGTCCACCATTCTGGTGGAATAGCCGGCTTCATTGTCATACCAGGAATATATTTTTATCATATTCCCATTAATGACATCGGTACAATCCGCATCCACAATTGAGGAAAGCGGATTTGAATTAAAATCAATGGAAACAAGAGGGATATCACAATACCCCAATATCCCTTTGAGATTTCCTTCAGAAGCTTTTTTGAGTGCCTGGTTGATGTCTTCTTTTGTCAGACCGGTTTTTTGTGTAACGGCTACAAAATCAACCATGGACACATTAGGGGTCGGAACACGGACAGACAATCCGTTCAGTTTGCCCTTAAGTTCCGGCAGGACCAATGCTACGGCTTTTGCAGCACCTGTTGTGGTTGGAATCATAGAGAGACCGGCAGACCTTGCCCGTCTCAGATCCTTATGGGGAAAATCAAGGATCCGCTGATCTCCAGTATAAGAATGAATTGTCGTCATCATCCCTGAAACAATACCGAAATTTTCAAGTATGACCTTTGCAACCGGTGCAAGGCAATTTGTTGTGCAGGATGCATTTGAAATAATATGGTGAGAGGCAGGGTCATACATGCCCTGATTCACGCCCATTACAATGGTAATATCCGGATTGCTTGCCGGAGCAGAGATCAATACTTTTTTGGCTCCTCCGGTGAAATGTTTTGAAGCACCATCGCGGTCCCGGAAAATCCCTGTGCATTCGCAGACAATATCAACATCAGCATCCTTCCATGGAATCTGACCCGGATCTTTCAAGGCCGTCACTTTTGTAGCCTTGTTTTCAACAACAATGGAATCGCTGGTTGACGTTATTTTTTTATCCAATACGCCATGAACAGAGTCGTATTTAAGAAGATGGGCAATGGTTTTTGTGTCGGTAAGATCATTTATGGCCACCACTTCCACATCAGGATTGTTAACTGCTGCACGAAAGACCATCCTACCGATTCTGCCGAATCCGTTAATACCTAATTTGATCGTCATTTGGAGCCTCCTTGATATAGGGGATAATATAAAATTAAGCTCTTTTAGTGCCTTTTAAAATTCCACTGGCAAGAGAAATGCTTTTCTTCCCGTGCTCAATAAGAACAGACGTCAATGTTTCCATATTCATTTTTGACCTTGAATTAACCGCCTTGAAGAGAATAGGCAGATTTACACCGGATATCACTTCCACCTTACCCTCTTCCAGAAATGAATAACTCAGATTGGAGGGGGTGCCGCCGAACATATCCGTGAGAATAATGACGCCGCTGTCTGTTTTCACTTCCATAATGGCCTTATTGATTTTTTTTCTAAGGCTTTCCGCATCCTCTTTAATATTGATCGAAACTGATGAAATCTGGGCTTCTTTTTTCCCTGAGATAAATTCCAGGGTTTCGATCAAGGCGTTTCCTAAATTTGCATGGGTGACCAATAATATTCCGATCATATTTCCTTTAAATCCAGGTCTTTATCCCTGTGGATCAGACCCGGATTAAATCCTTTATTATTTAAATGTTCAAAAATACGTCTTGCAACGGCTACGCTTCTGTGTCTTCCTCCAGTGCAGCCAACAGCAAGTGTGAGATATGATTTATTTTCTCTTCGGTACAGAGGAATTAAATAATCCAGAAGGTCTAAATATTTTTCAAGGAAAACAATAGTTTCATTATTGGATAAAAGAAATTGCCGGACTGCTGCGGATTCACCATCCAGGGGCTTAAGTTCCGGAACAAAATAAGGGTTTGCAAGAAACCTGATATCGATAATAAGATCGGCATCATTGGGTATTCCGTATTTGAAACCAAAGGAGATCACATTTATTTTTGTCAGACAGGACATTGTGCATCCGTCGTTGATCAGATCAAGAATCCTGGATTTAAGCTGATGTGTATTGAGATCGGTTGTATTGATAATCTGATGGGCTGTTTGTTTTATGGGCAGCATCATGTCTTTTTCACGTTTTATGCTGTCAAGAAGGCTCTTTTCATTTGAAACCGGGTGTTGCCGGCGGGTTTCGCTGTATCTTTTAAACAACGTGTTTTCATCTGCTTCAAGAAATATGATGATGGGAGAAATTCCCCTGTCTTCAAGAGATTTTATACCCGGTCCATAGTTTGAAATAAAGTTTTTGCTTCTTATGTCCATCACAAAAACAAGCCCTTTAATTTCAGGGCTTTCCTTTAACGGAAGATCAAGAAATTTTTGTAAGAGTTCCATGGGCATGTTGTCGACGCAGTAAAAACAAGCGTCTTCAAAGGCCTGAATGGCTGTTGTTTTTCCGGACCCGGATAGACCGGTTATGATGTATACTTTCAGCATATAATTTAAAAGTCTTCATCCTGCTCAATGATGATATCGTAAATTGTATCTGCTGATTCTGCAGTCAATAATTTTTTTTTAAATTGATCCATTTTTAAAAGTTTGGAAATCTGGGCCAGGACTTTCAAATGTCCGCCGGCGGAATTCTCAGGTGTCAGCAACAGAAAAAAAATATGAACCGGTTTGTTATCCAGAGAGTCATATTCAACCCCTTTTTTGCTGAGTCCGAATCCTACACGAATGGATTTAACCGTATCAAGTTTGCCGTGGGGGATGGCAATTCCACCACCGATCCCTGTGCTGCCGAGTTGTTCACGCTCCATGAGAACCATTGCAATATTCTTTGCAGATGCAGATGTTGTTGTTGAGACGGCAACGGACAGTTCATCAATCACCCCTTTTTTATCTGAAGCTTTAAGATCTGCTACAATTGTGTTTTTATTGAGAAGCTGGCTGATTTTCATTGAATGAATTATCCTTTGGGCTGAATTAATCCGAGCTTTCCATTATTGTGTTTATATAGGACATTCACACATTCGGTTCTGGCATTGTTGAAAACAAAAAAAGGTTGTATGCCTGAATTTAATTCAATAACTGCATCTTCAATGTCCATGGGTTTATAATCAATTGTTTCCAGGATGATCTGAGGGTCGGAAATATCCTTTGCAGGTTCCGGTTCTACTGAGATTTCTCCAGTGATATCGTTTTTAATGCTTTGCTTTTTTCCAGACATGTGGTGTTTCACTTTTTCTTTATTTTTTTTAATCTGAATACGGACTTTATCCATCAAGGCATCAATGGATGAGTACATGCTATCGGATTCTTCTTTGGCATGTATTTTTACTTTATCACAGGTCAGTGTAATTTCTGCAATATGTCTGATCTTTTCTACAGTAAGTACAACATATGCATCAGCTGGGCTTTCCAGCATTTTATCAAATTTTTCCAGTTTTTTTTGGACATAGGATTTTAAGGAACTCGAGGGGTCAATCTGTTTAAAAGTAACGGTTGTTTGCATAAAAGCCTCCCTAAAGTTGTTTGCGTTTATTTGAAGGAAGAATATTCAATACTTTTCTGTATTTAGCGACTGTTCTCCGGGCAATCCTGAGATCGGAATCCTGAAGAATCACTGCTATTTTATCATCGCTTAAAGGGTTTTCAGGATCTTCGTTTTCAATTAAGATCTTTATTTTATCTTTTACGCTGGCAGATGCCATGGATTCTCCACCTGTCCGTTCAATTGAAGAATTAAAAAAGTATTTAAGTTCAAAAAGACCCTGGGGAGTATAGGCATATTTATTGGTAGTGACACGGCTTATGGTGGATTCATGCATTTCAATATCTTCGGCTATATCTTTTAAAATCAAGGGTTTTAAATAGGCTATGCCTTTATCAAAGAACTCTCTCTGGAATTTTAAGATGCTTTCCATTACAAGGTATATGGTTTTCTGTCGTTGCTGGATACTTTTTATGAGCCAGGATGCAGACTGCATTTTTTCGTTAAGATAGTTTTTGGTATCTTTTGAAATTTTGCGGCCGTCTGTTATGGCATTCTTATAAAAGCGGTTGATTCTCAATTTTGGCAAGCCGTCGTCATTCATTACTATTTTATAATCATCTCCGAATTTGTAAACAAAGATATCAGGGGTGATATAGGCAGGTTCGTCCGTTGAAAAGGCACGGCCGGGTTTGGGTTCAAGGTACTGAATGATTTTTACGGCAGCCCTGACCTCATCAATGGATATTTTTAATGCCTTTGCAATTTTCTTACTGTTTCTGTTTTCGAGATTTTTTAAATGGTGCCGTATTATCGAGGTAATGATCGGATTATCGATACCCAGTTGCTTAACCTGAATCAACAGGGTTTCACACAGGTTTCTGGCACAGACTCCGGGAGGATCAAAGGTCTGGAGTATGGAGAGTACTTTTTCTGCAAGGGTAATATCAGAATTGCATGCATGGGCAATTTCCTCAATGTCGCTGCATAGATATCCATCCCTGTTAAGATTGCCGATAATCATATGGCCTATTTTTTCTTCCAATTCTGAAAAGCCGTAAAGTCTGAGCTGCCATTGAAGGTGATCCTCAAGGGTCTTTTTTTCCGTTGTAAAGGCTTCATAATTAGGGGCGTCTTTATTTTCCGATTCAATATACAATTTTCCTGTGGAATTATATTCATTGATATAGCTTTCCCAGTCTGTATCAGATCTTACCTTTTCTTCAATGGTGATTTCTTTTACGCGTATATCTTTTTCAGGAGCAATGGGTTCATTATCAAGGTCTGACATTTTTCTGTCTGAAATTTCATCCGGTCCGGCCTCTTCCAACGCAGGGTTCTGTTCGATTTCCTGTTGAATCATTTCCGCAAGTTCAAGGCGGGACAATTGGAGCAGTTTGATGGCCTGTTGGAGCTGCGGCGTCATGACAAGCTGCTGGCTTAATATCAGATTCTGTTGTAATCCAAGTTCCATATTAGAGTTTAAAGTTTTCTCCCAGATAGATTTTTTTTGCTATTTCACTAGAAATGATTTTATCAGGATTCCCTGACTCTATGACCTTCCCCTGACCCATTATATAGGCATTGTCACAGACACCCAAGGTTTCTCTAACATTATGATCAGATATTAAAACGCCAATTCCTTTTTTAGTCAACTGATAAATAATTTGCTGGATATCAATCACTGCCAAAGGATCTATTCCTGCAAACGGTTCATCTAAAAGGATGAATAAGGGGTCTGTAGCGAGGACCCTTGAAATTTCAAGTCGCCTCCGCTCTCCCCCGGAAAGGGAATTGGCTTTTTGATGGGCAAGCTTACTGATTCCAAGTTCATGCATTAAATCCATGGCTTTTTGTTCAATATTAAATCCATTTTTGGGTAAAACTTCAAGAATGGCGGTAATATTCTCTTTAACGGTTAATTTTCTGAAAATGCTCGATTCCTGGGGAAGGTATCCGATTCCCTTCCTTGCACGGATATACATCGGATACCGGGTGATATCCTCCCTGTCAAGGGTTACTGATCCGCCGTCTGGTTTGATCAAGCCAACCGTCATATAAAAGGTTGTGGTTTTTCCTGCTCCATTTGGTCCCAGAAGGCCTGTGACCCCTCCCTGTTTTACAGAAAGACTCACCTCATCGACAACTTTTTTGCCATTATAGATTTTTATCAGATTATTTAATACAAGTCTGGCCATTATTCTTTTTTGCCGGGATTGTCTTCAGGATTAAGGAGTGCTTCAACTCGTTTTTGACTGTCGCTTTCAACAATAACCTTGTCCTGTTTTCTGTAGAGGGTGATTTTTTTTCCGGTAATAAAACTTGTACCGGTTACGAGTCTGGGGCTATTCCCTTTTAAAACAAGGATATCATCTGATGTTGTATAAACCGCTTCATCCGCAAATGCTTTACGTTCCCCGGATGTATATCTGACATTCCCTGTGGAAACAATTTTTGTAATATTGCTTTGAGTCTCATTTTTCTTATTTTTTTTCTTGTCTGTCACAAAATAAACCTTCATGGAATCTGCAAGAATTATTGAATCTTCTTTTTTGGCTTCAACATTTCCAATGAACTCAACCATGGAAGCCCCTTTTTCTCCAATCATTTTATCCGAAGTGATAAGAATAGGAGAATCATTGATTCCATTTTGTTCCTCTGGATAGACAGGGTTAATGTTTAAGAGAAGTGAAAAAAAAACACAAACAAAAATGAATATAAAAAAGGATGTGAACTTATTGAAATTGAATATTAAAATTTTTATTGAAAGATCCATGAACACGCCCTTCAAAAATAATTCGATTGTCATTTAAATAGATTATCATTGAATCCGCTTCAATGAAAGAGCCATTCTTTTCAAGCCGCACACGCGCATCAGAGGAGATTATATGTTCTTTTTTACTATATTGCAACTTATCAGTTTGCAGCAAGGCTGTTACATATTTGATCTCTATATTGTCCGAAAAAGTCATATCATGGGTTTTTGTATTTAATGTACCAGTATCTGAAGTCAGCTCAATTTTTTTTTCTTTTGTAAAAAAAACAACTGATACGGCTTCAAGAATCGCCTTGTCTTGATCTTTTAAAAGACTGGCGGATTTAGCAGATAATTCCCATTCCGTTATCCCGTTTTTTTTGGACACCTGCTTTAAGAGATTTATTTTTAATGCAGCAGTTGAATCAATTTTAATATCATTCACTTTGATTTTTCCGGACAATAATTTATCAATTATCAGAAACCCTGAGACAGCCAAAAAAATGACTATTAATAATCCTGTCAGAAGGATGGTGATTTTTTTTTTTACCAACGGTTTCATGATATATATCGATTCAAAATAGTTTCCCATAGACCCCTGGCTTTGAGAATACCTTCACAGATTTCCCTGACAGCACCCCGGCCTCCTTCCCGGATCGTAATAATCTGAGAATGCTTTTTCAGTTCTTCCGGAGCATCAGAAACGCAGATGGAAACCCCTACTTTTTTCATGACGGGAAGGTCAATGAGGTCATCTCCTATAAAGGCAATGTTGCAGGCAGGTATTTTTGTTTGAAGAATGATTTTTTCAAGTGCTGTTGATTTATCCTTGATACCATCAAACAATAAGGTAATGCCTAAGTTTTCACACCGGTATTCCAGTGCCTTTGATCTACGCCCGGTAATTATGCCGACCCGGACCCCGGAATCCATTAGAAGCCTTAATCCTAAACCATCCCTTGAATTAAAGGTTTTAATCTGTTCTCCCGAGTCTGAGTAAGTGATGCTTCCGTCCGTTAACACACCATCCACATCCAGCAATAATAATTGAATAGTTGCAAGGAGAGGATTCATAAACTTATCCAATTGCTTTTTTAATGGAGAGAAGGGTGGATAAAAGGGATTCCATATCATTCAACGGAAAGGAATTGGGTCCGTCACAGAGTGCTTTTTCCGGTTCCGGATGGGTTTCGATAAATATGCCGTCCGCACCTGCAGCTATTGCAGCTTTGGCAAGGACAGGAACATATTGCCTTTCTCCTGACGAAACCTCGGCAGCACCGCCCGGGAGCTGGACACTGTGTGTGGCATCAAAAATGACAGGTGCCCCCATTTGTTTGATGATGGGGATAGATCTGAAATCCACTACAAGATTGTTATATCCAAAGGATGAACCTCTCTCGGTAATGGAGATATGCTGATTTCCGGTTTGTTTGGCTTTGTTGAGGATATTGCGGCAGTCATGGGGAGACAGAAATTGCCCCTTTTTTATGTTAACCGGCAGACCTGTCCGGCAGGCGGCCAGGATCAGATCCGTCTGTCTGCATAAAAATGCCGGTATCTGGATAACATCAAGGATTCTAGCCGCTTTTTCTGCCTGGTCAGGCAAATGAATATCTGAAATTACAGGGATATCAAGGGATTTTTTAATTTCATCAAGAATGCTCAACCCCTTATCAAAGCCGGGTCCTCTATAGGATTGTATGGATGTCCGGTTTGCCTTGTCAAAGGATGCCTTAAAAATCAGCGGGATATTGAGACGGGTGGATATGTTTTTCAAACTATGGGCAATCAGAAATGTGGTATCATAGTTCTCAATCACACAGGGGCCTGCAACAAGAAAAAAAACAGGGTAGGGTTTATCTGTCAGGCTAAAAAAATAATTCTTCATAAATCAGTCCAAAGTTTAGGTTTGTGAGGCCAAAGTATATTTTAGAACCCAAAAAGTCAAGAATGGAAAATTGCTTGATAAGTTGAGGCAGAGCTGCTATTTTACTGTAATTTTGCTAAAATTTACTAACCTACTGAAAAAATAGGTATTCTTAATGAAAAGAAGTCTTGTTTTGATCCTGGCCCTTCTATCAGCAGGTTTTAGTATCTATATCCTTTTGTATCTTTTTGAAGGCACTGCCCCGGCTGTCGATACGGCATTGCCATCCGGGTATTTAAAGAAAGGGTATGAGATGTCAATGAACGTATCTGATATGAAGACAGGGCTTCAGCAGATCATTGTGACGGTCATGCAGCAGGGAAAGGAAATAACCCTGCTGGATAAGCAATATGAGCCGCCCGGTTTTTTCGGAATCTTTTTTGGTCCCAAAACCATGGCAGATTCTTTTATGGTTCCCATTGAAATTTCAAAATATGGCATCACGGACGGAGAGGTCATTATAAGAATTACAGGGACTGATAATTCCCTTCGGGGGTGGGGCAGGGGTAATACCTCTCATATTGAAAATAAGCTTATTTATGATTCAAAACCGCCGGAACTGGCTGTTTTATCAGACCAGCACAATATCGAAAGAGGCGGCACAGGTTTTATTATTTATAAAACATCCGAAGACACTATAAAAAGCGGGGTAGAGGTGGAAAATAATTTTTTCCCCGGCCATTCCGGTCTTTTTGAAAATAGAAATATCCATTCCTGTTTTTTTGCTTTAACTTATCTTCAGGGGCCCGGCACGAAACTATCTCTCATTGCCGAAGATATGTCCGGGAATATTGCAAAAAAAAATTTTAATCATTATATCAGAGATAAGAAATATCCTACTGACACTCTTGAAATTTCAGATTCTTTTCTTGAAAAAAAATTACCGGACTTTGAATCGGGTATTAAGGAAGAATCATTTGAGGGGCAGGATAACCCCTTGTTAAAAAAATTTTTATATATTAACGAAGACCTTAGAAAAGAGAATGAAGATCAAATTTTAAAAATTACATCGAATTCGGAAACTATTAAACATTGGGAAGGTTCTTTTTCAAGGCTTGCAAGGTCGGAAAGAAAAGCCGGATTTGCAGATCACAGGATCTATCAGTATAAGGGCAGCGAGGTAGACAGGGCTGTTCATCTGGGTATCGATCTTGCTTCTACCGCCCATTCCCCTGTTTATCCTGCGAATGAAGGAAAGGTCATTTTAGCCGAATTAATAGGTATCTTCGGTAATACCGTGATCATTGATCATGGGTTCGGGCTTTGCAGTCTCTATTCTCATCTGGACCGGATACAGGTTAAACCCGGGGATGGGGTAAAAAAAGAGACTCAAATCGGTATTACCGGTTTGACCGGTATGGCGGCCGGTGATCATCTTCATTTTTCAATGATGGTTCACAATGTGTTTGTCAATCCCATTGAATGGTGGGATGATTCCTGGATTAACAACAATATTTCATCAAAAATTAAAGCTGTAAAACAAAGGTCGGATATATAACGGCAAGGCTATATTATGAATGATTACAAAGTAAATAAAACCATTGAGCAGATTAACAGGAAAATTGCTGCCGGAGAAGCGGTCGTGGTTACGGCAGAAGAGATTATCGATATTGCAAAAAGAGAAGGAATTGTGGAGGCGGCAAAAAAGGTTGATGTGGTGACAACCGGTACATTCGCACCCATGTGCTCTTCAGGCGCTTTTATCAATATCGGCCAATTCAAACCCCTTATCCGGACGACCAAAACCTGGTTCAACAATGTATTTGCCTATTCAGGAGTTGCTGCCGTTGACTGCTATCTCGGAGCCACCCAGACCTGTGAGGATGATCCTCTCAACAAACGCCATCCGGGTGAATTCAATTATGGCGGGGGCCACGTCATCCAGGATCTTGTTGCCGGAAAGCAGGTTCATATCAGGGCGGAAAGCTATGGTACGGATTGCTATCCTAATCGTAAAATAGAGAAACTCGTTACATTAAAAGATCTGCCCAATGCCATGCTGTGCAATCCAAGAAATGCTTATCAGAATTATAATTGTGCCATCAATAGATCAGAGAAAATCAAATATACCTATATGGGAACGTTAAAACCCGACATAGGCAATGCCAACTATTCAACATCAGGTGAGCTCAGCCCTCTGATGAATGATCCGTATTTAAAAACCATTGGTGTGGGAACCCGTATTTTTCTAGGCGGGGCACAAGGATATGTCACCTGGACCGGTACCCAGCATAAAAAAGATGTTGAAAGAGGGCTGAATGGTGTTCCGCTGAAACCAGCCGGCACTCTTTCCGTAATCGGGGATTTAAAGGAAATGTCTCCGGAATGGCTTGTGGGGCAAAGTATAAGGGGTTATGGCTGTTCGTTGTCCGTTGGGTTTGGCATCCCCATCCCGATTCTGAATGAAGAAATTCTGAAATATACATCGGTTTCAGATGAAGAATTGTTTACCCAGGTTGTGGATTATGGTTTCGATTATCCGGAAGGCGTTGCACGGTCCTATGGGCAGGTCAGTTATGCTGAATTAAAAAGCGGATCAATCATTCTCAAGGGCAGGAAAATCCCTACAGTGCCGCTGTCCAGTATGGTTAAGGCCCGAAAAATAGCAGATATTCTTAAAAAATCCATACTGAAGGCAAAGTTCTTTTTAACTCAACCTCAGCACATGTTCTATTAGAAGAATAAAGGGAAAAAAATGACAGAAAAAAAAAAGGGTTCTTTGCGTGAAAATATTGAGGCAATTATTATTGCTGTTGTTATTGCCATGTTTATTCGTACTTTTATTATCCAGGCATTCAAGATTCCGTCAGGCTCCATGCTGGAAACGCTTCAGATCGGCGACCAGATTCTGGTTAATAAATTTATTTATGGTGTTAAGATTCCATTTACCGGCGGGAAAACACTTATCCCTGTCAGAGAGCCTCAAAAAAAGGATATTGTGGTGTTTAAATATCCTGAAGATCCTTCCAAGGATTTTATCAAGCGGGTGATTGCAACGGCAGGGGATACTGTTGAAATCAGTTATAAAAAGCTTTATGTCAACGGCAAGCTTGTAGCAGATGAACCCTATGCTCAGTATAAGGAAACCACCATATATCCGCCTGACTTTCCGGACCGTACCCGGGCCAGGAGAGATAATGTCCCCAAATTCACCGTTCCTGAAAATAAATTGTTTGTTATGGGCGACAACAGAGACAACAGCCACGACAGCAGGTTCTGGGGATTTGTTGATTTGAAGGATATCAGGGGAAAGGCATTGATCATATACTGGTCATGGGATAAAGAGGCCTTTGGTGTTCGATGGAAAAGAATTGGTGATTTATTAAAATAAGGTAAGCGCCATGCGGTTTGAAAAAAAAGATATTCTTGATATTGAATCCCTTGAACCCTGGGAAATTTCCATGATCCTGGATACTGCTGAGGGTATGAAAGAGATTTCAGAGAGGCCTGTAAAAAAAGTTCCCACCTTAAGGGGTAAAACCATTGTTCTTTTTTTTCAGGAACCTTCCACTAGAACCAAACTTTCTTTTGATACGGCTGCCAAACGGCTTTCTGCCGACACCCATTCCATATCTGCAGGCACTTCCAGTATTGTCAAAGGCGAGACCCTTATTGATACTGCCAAAAATCTTGAAGCCATGAAACCGGATGTAATCGTGCTGCGTCACCCTTCATCCGGAGCCCCGCACCTGATTGCAAAAAGGGTGAAAGCTTCGATAATCAATGCCGGGGATGGAATACATGCCCATCCTTCCCAGGCATTACTGGACATGATGAGTGTCAGGGAAAGAAAAGGCAAGATAGTCGGATTAAAAATTTCGATTATCGGGGACATTTCCCATTCAAGGGTAGCACGGTCCGATATTACCGGGTTTTCAAAAATGGGTGCCGCGGTTTCCATTTGTGCTCCACAAACCATGATCCCAAAAGGAATAGAAAAGATGGGGTGCACCGTATCTCCAAACATGGACTCATGTATTGAAGGAGCAGATGTTGTCATGATGCTCAGGATTCAAAAGGAAAGGCAGGGGAGTATCCTTTTCCCGACAGAAAGAGAATATGCAACCTTATTCGGCTTAAACCGGAGTCGTCTCAAGCGTGCCCAAAAAGATGTCCTTGTCATGCATCCCGGCCCCATGAACAGGGGGGTTGAAATATCCAGTGATGTTGCCGATTCCGATTGTTCCATCATTCTTGAGCAGGTTACAAACGGGGTTGCCTTGCGTATGGCTTTATTTTACCTGGTAGCAGGAGGTAACAGACATGTTGATTCGCATTAAAGGGGCAAGAATTCTTGACCCTGGAAACATTGATGAAAAAAAAGACATCTTTATTAAAGATCATCTTATCCATGACATTGTTGACCCGGAATATAAGAACATGGAAGCGGATGTCATAATCATTGATGCCACAGGCAAAATCCTTGTTCCAGGCTTGATCGATATTCATGTCCATTTAAGGGAGCCGGGCCAGGAATATAAGGAAACCATTGACACCGGACTCACGGCGGCCGCAAGGGGCGGGTTTACAGCTGTTTGCTGTATGCCCAACACAAACCCGGTAAATGATAACAGCCAGGTTACAAAATATATTATCCAGAGGGGAAAAGAAGCCGGGTTTTCCAGGGTATATCCGGCAGGAGCCATCACACAGGGATTGAAAGGTGAGGTCTTATCCGAAATCCATGATATGAAACAGGCTGGAATCGTGGCTGTTACAGATGATGGGAAGCCTGTTGAAAATTCCAATCTGATGCGCAGGGCCCTTGAATATTGCAAAGGATTAAATATTCCTGTTTTGGTGCATGCGGAAGATACGTCTCTTGCAGATGGAGGGTCAATGAATGAAGGCCCCTATGCCACCTTCCGGGGAATAAAGGGTATTCCCAATGCAGCCGAGACCGTCATGGTTGTCAGGGACATTGCCCTTTCGGAATTGACCAAAGCTCCGGTCCATTTCTGTCATATCAGTACAAAAGAATCTGTGGAAGCTATCCGGCAGGCTAAAAAAAGGGGGGTAAAAATCACATGTGAAACCGCACCCCATTATTTTACGTTAACGGATGAGGATGTTAAAGATTATGATACTAATTTCAAAATGAACCCCCCGCTTCGGTCGGAAGAAGACAGGCAGGCCGTCATTGAAGGTCTTTCAGATGGAACCATTGACATGATAGCATCTGACCATGCCCCCCACAGCATCATTGAAAAAGACGTGGAATTTGACAGAGCAGCCTTTGGTATTATCGGTCTTGAAACTTCTCTTTCCCTGTCTTTGAAACTGGTTCATGACGGAAAATTGACTATGGAGAACCTGGTCCAAAAAATGTCAAAGCAACCGGCCACCCTTCTGGGTATCAATAATGACATCAGGAAGGGAAACATTGCCGATTTAACCATTATCGATCCTGATGATGAATATGTGATTGATCCTTCCACATTCAGATCAAAAAGCTGCAATTCGCCTTTTTCAGGAATGAAAGTCAGAGGAAATGCAGTTTTAACCATGGTAAACGGCAGAGTCGTTTATCAAAGGGGTATTCAATAGTTGCAGGGTAATGCACAATGATGAAACCGACATCTATTCTTGTTGTTGATGATGAATTAAGCATGAGGGAATTCCTTGATGTTTTATTATCCAAGGAAGGGTATAAGGTGTCTGTTGCCAAAAACGGCAAACAGGCCGTGAATCTGATTGAGAAAAATAACTACGACCTTGTTTTGACTGATATCCGGTTGGGAGATATCACCGGCCTCGATGTCCTGAAGGAAGCTAAAAAAAAGAACTCGGATACGGTCATTATCATGATATCGGCCTATTCAACCACTGAAATAGCTGTCGAAGCGATGAACCATGGAGCCTATGATTTTGTTCCCAAACCCTTTGACAATGTTGAATTAAAACTAACCATCCAAAAAGCCCTTAAATTAAGAACCCTTGATCAGGAAAAAGACAAAGCCTCTTCTGAACTCAAAGACCATCTGCATTTTAACCGGATTATCGGAAGCAGCCCGGGAATGCAGGCTATTTACAAAAGAATTGAACAGGTTGCCTCAACAAAGACCAATGTCCTGATTACAGGGGAAAGCGGCACCGGAAAGGAATTAATTGCAAGAGCCATCCATGAAAACTCAGACCGGAGGGATCAACCCTTTGTGGTGGTCAACTGCGGCGGCATCCCGGATACCCTCATTGAAAGCGAGTTCTTTGGTCATGTAAAGGGTTCTTTTACAGGGGCGGTTGTTGATAAAAAAGGTTTGTTTGAGGCTGCCAATTTAGGGACCATATTTTTGGACGAGATAGGTGAATTATCGCCCATCCTTCAGGTTAAACTTTTGCGGGCCGTACAGGAAACGTCTTTCAAACCGGTAGGCGGGACAAAAGAAATAGAAGTGGATGTCAGGATTATTTCCGCCACTAATAAAAAGCTTGAACAAGAGGTCATTGATGGAAAATTCAGGGAAGATCTTTTCTTCCGGCTCAATGTCATTCCCATTAAAGTTCCGCCGCTTCGGGACAGAAAAGGGGATGTTGCGCTTCTGGCCCAGCATTTTGCAGAAAAATATTCAAAAAAAATGGATAAGGACATTGTCAAACTTTCTTCCTATGCTATTGATTTTTTAAACAAATACAGCTTTCCCGGAAATATAAGAGAGCTTGAAAACCTGATTGAACGCAGCGTTGCTCTTTCATCCACAAATATCATCCTGCCGGAGAGCCTGACCATTTCCATGCATAAAAAGCGTCGTTGGGTCGAAGGTATTGAAGGAAGGCGGTTTGATCTGACCGAAGTAGAGCAGGGTGTTGATCTTGATGAGATCATGAACACCATTGAACAGGCCTATCTGAAAAAAGCTATGGAACTATCCGGCGGCAATAAAAGCAAGGCCGCCGACTATCTGAATCTGAGCCTGAGATCCATTCGATACCGGCTGGATAAATTATAGTCTTCTCAAATAGGTTAGAGTTTGTTTTTTGGTTTTTTTGTTTTTTTCGGTTCCGGTATCTCTTTCAGCGTATTCTTTCCAGGCTCATATTCTATAAAAATTCTTTCATTCCTGTCATTGATATAATAACGCAGGGTAACATATTCCTGGGGCTTTATGGAAATCCCCCCCAGTTTTTTTTCAGGGTAATAGGACGAGCCGTCATCCAGAAGGATTGTATTCTCAGGTGTTATGGATATGATTTTTCCGGATATAACCATTGTTTGAAGAAATACAGCAGAAGAGGCGGTTGAACTAACAATAAACACATAAAAAAGAATTAAACACCCAAGGGTGATATAGGTGAATTTAATTGAATTCATATTATTCTTCCTCTATTTAAATTACAGGTTCATAATTATTGCCGGCTGTTTCCTTCACGCCAGTAGTATATATTGAGTCCGAACGGCGGGCTGTCAATGGAAAATTCATCACCGCCTTTCGGCCCTATGATATCGCCGCCCATCATGGACATGGCCCCAGCTCCACCTTGTCTGACAATGATCGCAAAATCAGAAGGGATGCCAAAAATATTTCCGACTTTATGGTATCTGTCTGTTACGTCATATTGATCATTCGATATGGTATCATTAGCTGCATTCAGGTTATAAGCGGCAGTCCCGTCGCAATAATTCAGAGAATAAGCAAAACCGTTGCCTTGCGGGTTACAGGGATCGGAGATGGAAGGCTGATATGAAGTAAAATACAGATTCCCGGAGAACAAATTGATTTTGCTGAGAATTTTTTCTCCGTCATGATTGTCCCGTGAAGCAGTGGTTGCATCTGAAACACTGCCGGAGTAAGTGCAGTTACTACACTTTATTGCATCTCCCTGGTCCTCGAGTATGATATACCATCCTTTTGCATCGTTTTCATTTGCAGACCCATTTTCAAGCTGGGTATAGTTGTTGTATAAAGGATCATCCCTGAGTATTTCCTGTAAAGCAGCTTTGGTCAAACCGGTAAGTGTTGTTCCGGCATCCAGTTCATCACAGGAAAGATTTAACAGGTTATCTTCCTTATATGGAATGGTTGTGACTATAACTGGAGTGTCATCAGTAACCAGAGGCGTTCCCTTGTTATCCATTGCTGTGACAGATGAATCATCATACACTGCATAGAACCGGTTTCTTATCATGGCATACCTGGGATGTTCTCTGTCACCGGTACCGAAAAACAGGGTCGCAATATTTTCAGTACCATAAAAGTCAGTATTTTCAAAACGATAATTGCCGACATCAAAATAAGAACATGATCCCCCCCATGAAACAGCAGGGGGATAAAAGGTTTTTCTTCCCTGGTCGCTTGTATCATCACCCTGTTTAAATTCTCCACTATCACTGATACTTCCCGGGTTGCCTGAAAAAATTTTCGTAACTCTCCATTGGTTGGTTGTAACCTCATGATTATTTCCTGTCAGGTCATCAGGATCGACGACAAAGTCATAGTCAATCCGATAAACATTGGAATAGATATCAATAGCGTAAATTGCCTTAATGACGTTGGATTTCCGGCCCTCAGTTTTTGTTGTACCAATTTTATAATTATAGGAATAGGTGGTGCTGATAACTGAAGGAGAGGCTGGAAAACAGTATTTCATGGATGACAGGGTCTGGACGGCTCCATTTGAATCTGTTGAATTTGCCGCACCATAGGTTGCGGAAAAGGGAAGGATTTGCTTACCGTTCCCATCTAAAGTAATTGCAGCCGGATTAGTGATATCGACTATGAATATTCCTCTGCCGTATTCGTTTTTGTCCAGGTTATAGAGGTCATAGTCATTGTTGCCGTTAACATCCTGGGATGCATCGCTGGATTTCCATTCATTTACATCAATAGTGCCGTTGTCTTTATAAGGCGTCCCGTTGTTATCCGCATCATTAAAAGGTTCAGGATAATTATCTTCCTCTGGGTCATACCCGCCTGTAAAAATCAGGACATCTTTAAATGTTCTTTCTCCTGTGGTATGGTTAACTGAAACCGGGATAGATGCGGCAACCGGGTCTGACCAGGTTTGAGCTATTTCACTATTGGAATAATTCCATGCAACAGTCCAGTTTAAAGGATTATTGTCTGTAACGTCAAGACTCCAGTATCTGTTTCCGCCACGACGCTCACCAAAAATAAGATATTTAGGGGCCTTATTTGAACGGTAAAGGATGATCGATCCGTCCACCATATCAACAAAGGGGGTTGTAGAAACATTCTTAAGATTGGAAAGCATATCTTCAGGCACAAAAGCAAATACTTCTTTTCCATAATTGGCATCAGCCGGGTTTGTATCATCGAAAACATGAAGCATTCCATCATTTGCACCAACGACAACATATCGTTTCAGCAAGGTGTCGATAGGATCATAATAATCGACAACAACCGGCCTTGAGTGGACAACGCCACCAAAGATCCAGTCTCTGACTGCCAGGGGCGAATGGGTTACGGCATCTGCATCATAGGTATAACCATAAAGATAGTTGATGACTTTATCCCGGGTAAGATCGTCCGCCACCCCAAGATCAGCAGCGCTGATGGTATCATATTGGACTTTTAACAAGGAATTCAGGGTTGTGTTATAGGTATAAATGGGTCGCTCCCAATAGGTGTGATCCGTAAAATCCTGCTGAAGGGATTCTGCCATCACTTCTCCGACTCCGTCTTCCTTGACATCCGAATTGCCATAATTATCCGAATCGTTTGTATCATTATCATCAGCCCAGAATGCACCGGTATTGTCCAGGAATTCTCCGGAGCTGTTGATAGCCGGCTGGTCGGCACCATCATACAGCATCCACACATCCGGCCTGTCAACACTGCCGTCGCCAAAGCGGAATTTTTTAACATTGCCTACCCATGACTGGTTGTCCTGCGGCAAAAAGAGACCCAGGTAAATATCGTTACCATTCTGGATTTTGTTGGCAGCGTCAATGGAAACAACCGGTGAAGTAAAAGAAACGGCTTCCGTCATCAGAAGCGCCAGGGAGTAAAAAGCAGCAACCAGTTGTTGTTTGTTATAGGCGACCACAAATTCTCCGCCGGATTCATCAGCCGCATCTTCCAGCATAGGCTGCCTTACACCAAAGGAGATATGGTGAGTGATGACATTGACATATGAGTTACCAGGATCTGTAACTTCTGTTTTATCATTCCAGGAATGGGTATACATCCAGTGAGCAACATCATCATAGTAATCCAGTGAGGTCGGAGGCTGATAAGGATCCGATGTCCATCCGTCACCGTCCCAGTCATTAAAGGGCAGGTGAGGATCAACAACCGGCTCTGAAATCCTGTTCCATTCATTGTCATCTGACGGGTATCCGTCAGTAACGGAGATTACATAATTTTTCCGGCATAATAAATTATTGAGTGAATTTCTATGCGTCCAGTATCCTTTTTCAAAGACATCCTGTAATGCTTCTCCCAAAGGGGTTCCTCCATGTTGCGGAGTTTCGTTTTCAACTTTAACCCGAATGGCAGCCCGGTTTGCATCATCCGTGTCGTTGGGATTTAAGGCGGCATTGATTTGTGCTCCATCACCGGACCCGCCTCCTGTGTAATTAAAACTCGCATATCCCCAGTTCATTTTTCCTGTAAATGCATCAACAACATATAGAAGGGCATCTTTGGCCACATCCATCCTGTTTTGCATCAGATACGTACCAGATGCATAGGACACCCGGATCTTGTCAATTGTATAGCCATTCCCCTTAACACTGCTATTTGAGTTTAATGCGATTTTAACTGTTTCATCATTAATGGTTGCAGACCAGCCGTCACCGGAAGTCGGTTTATTATCATTATCATGTTTAGATATCTCAGTCCCGATACCGTCATACAGTATGGCATAATCTTTTGTCCAGGTTCCGGCATTCCCGTTGCCCTGGACATCAAAGGCGGAAAAATGGACCTGAATCTGGGTTGCCCCGGGATGGGTGATGGTCTGCATGCTCAGGGCTTCAGTTAAATTATTATTATATTGCCCGCTTTCCGGGTATTTCAGGTTATAGGCAAGCTCAGACCAGCTATCGGCTGTCTGGGGCACATATTCATATTTCCAGGCCGGATCACCAAGTGCGGGTGTGCCTGGCGGGTTAGTCGTATAATGAAGGTTGTACATTGCCTGCATATTGACCCAGTTGCCGGTAACAAAAAAATAAATATCCTGGTCACCATGCTCTGCTGTGTTAAGGCTTCCCAGGGTAACGCCTTCATATCCTGAAAAATAATATCCCGGTGCATTTAACAAGCCTCCGAATCCGATATCCACCTGGCTGCCGTCATAAAGGGTTTTGGTTTCATGCAATTTGATATTCTGGTTCAAAGGGAGAATCTGGCCATCTAAAAGGATATATCCGTCTGCGTCTATTGTGAGCCTCTGGGTGCCGCTGCCGTCATAGGCCAGGTTTCCGTCTGAATCGATAAGGGTGTTGGTATCCACAAGATCTGCACTGAACCACAGGTAATCCGGATCAGCAGCATCCCCGGTGAATGCAGTGCTTACACCATTTACCGTTGCCAGGGTAACTCCGATTCGTCCTTTCCAGAGAAAAATTTTTTTTCTTTCCTTGTGGTTTTGATAAAAATAATTGCTGTTATTAATGGTGTCATAAATATAATCATTCTGACTGCCGGCGTCGTTCAGGATGAAGAGATAATCAAACATTGCCCCATAATCAATACTCTGTTCATATACGCCGAAATCCATGGAGCCTGAATTATCCAGAAGGATATAGCAGTTCTGTTTGGTATTGACCTGATAAATATCTGTATCTTTAGCAAAAAGGAGCGCAACAGAGCTGTACAAGATGACGGCAAGAAAAACCAGAATCCGGACAGAGGATTTTCTTTTAAATATAAAGTTTTTCATTGTATTGTCTCCTTTTATAACGGATTTTTAATTCCAAGTTTTACCCCGCCCATCTCTACAGATACCACCCTTTGTCCGTTGATTCTGAATTTATATGCTGCAAAACCGGCAGCATTGGTCCCCTTGGGAGCAGAACCCTCTTCACCAAGATAGGTGACCAGGTATCCATAATCAAGAATGTCGTCATTGACATCTGACAGAAGGTTTTCCCTTGGCCAGGTATTGGGGTCATCGGCGCTAAAATCATTAGGGAAAACTCCTGGAATCGGCATGTCATCCCCGGAGGGGTCATAATCTGCAAAAGTGCTGGGAAAAAGAGAAACATTAAAATTTGTCGGATCGGATATCTCATACCATTGATACTGGCCGTTGACTCCGGCATACCCTATCCCTGCACCTTCTTTTGACGCTCCGCCTTCTGATGTATTGAAATTTTCTTCAAACCGTTGCTGGTTGCCTGCGATATCAATTTCATAATCAGATGTATTTAATGCAAATATGCCGAAAACACTTAAGATAAGCATCAGAACTAACGCAGTAAGCAGAATGGAGCCTTCTTCATTCATTCTATGCCTCCAGGTTGTTGAATTTAATAGTGGTAATTGATATTGAATTAGGCCCGAGAAGGGTATTCCAATAAACAAATAATCTTATGGTACAAAATGGTGTATAGGTAACTCCGCCGAAATTAACAGGTGTTTTATCGACATTCCAGAAGAGCGTGTATCTCCTGCCGGCCCCGTCGATGATAGTTGTCCCATCAATTTGGAACAGATTGGCAAGAGCGGGGAAACCAGCAGCATTAAACTGGTTGTCAGCAGCTGCCGGGTTCGGATTACCTCCTGCCGGTGCTTTTCCGGCATCCAGGTTATTTCCCGCAGTCAAACCTGCATCATCAAAAGGCAGGCGTTTGAACTCTTCAAGAAAAGAAATGGCGATAAAATTTGCATCACTGCGGGAAAATGCATTCTGATTGCTTTTGATAGCACGTACCTGCATGACAGCCATGGCTGAGACACCGATGGATAGAACCAGGAGCGTAACCATGATCTCAATCAATGTGAATCCCCCGGAATTTTGTTTCATCTGTTTCATGTTCAAATTCCTAAATTTCTGCACTGAATGGTGACCGTTGTAAATCTTCGTTTAAAATTATCGTTAAAAGGTCCCCAAACAGCCCCTGATCCTGTTGTATACGTTATCGTATTGAAAAAATCCTTATCCCTAGCAGATTCTCTTGCCAGGATGGAAATCTGGACAGACCGGATCAGCGGGAGCTGAAATGCGCTGGGAGCGGTTGTGCGGGTTCCGTCTTCCAGAATATAATTGAATTCAACAGCATGAATATTTTCTGCAATGGGCTGAAATGCTCCCCCTGTATTTCTTCCAAGATCGGCAGCGCCTGCATCCGCTATGCCGTCGGAATTTGCATCATTTGCCTGTGAAAAACCGAATGTGATATCCTCATTGGCATCATTCAGCTCACCATCCGCTTTGTTCGGCAGAACGGTATCGCCTATAATATCTCTGGTAAAATGAAGCTGTGAAACCGTTGCCGAAATAATACCGGCATTGGTGTTTTCAGTTGGGTCACATCCGGCTTCCCTTATTTCGGCAGACATGATAATCGTAGCCGCCCTGATATTCTGCTGCATTTCAGAAACCCGGGTTGTATTGATAAAGGATTTCTGCTGGTTTGTAAAAAACATGACTATCCCTGATAGAAGAATACCGGAGATGGTAAGAACAACCATTATTTCGATTAAGGTGAAACCTTTAAAATTGATCTGAAAGCATGATTTCATAACTGGTTCTCTAATTATAATTAACCCCGTCTCTACTGATTTGCATGTTTAAATTACCGGCAATGGATAAGCTGATTCTATACCAGCGGATGTCGTTTCGCATTACAATGTTCCCGATTCTTGAGTTAGCCGGAAGCCCCCGGCTGTTAAAACCGGCTGCCGTGGTTCCTCCGCTGAAGGCAGCACTGATCAGGGAGACATCCTGGGGCATGGCAACATTATTGAGGGTTGCCTCTGTCCCATCCTGGATCAGGTTGTTGGCAATTCCTCCGGCAAGAGGACCATCGCCGTTATCATTAAACACGGTATAGGTTCCAACTCTCCCTCCTGAAGCAAAAGGGCCAGGTGTAAAATTGATAATGATGTTTGTATTGAGCCGTATGGCTTCACTCCTTGCCTTTTGCATGCGGGAATAAAGGTTGGTGGCTGCGCTTTTCAACCTCTGGTTGTTCATGGTTTGCCGGATGTTGGGCGATATGGCCGCAATGATACCCAGAATGGCAATAACGATTAAAAGTTCTATCAGGGTAAATCCTTTCATATGGTCATTTTTTGCCATTGCAATCCTCGGAAAAAGTAGTGGAAAGATTTATTTTAAAGGTTGCTCACAGTATCAATCCATAAAGAAAAAAAGTCAATGTTCATCTATAACCAACATATTAAGCAAAAACCATGCTATGACTTTACATTTTTATAGGACACACCAATTTCAAAAGGAACGATGGGGTTCACAGGAAAAAAAAACTGGATAATGACATGGAAGATAAAATTAAAAAATCGAAATATAACCATTTCATAGTTATATTTCACCAGTATGTATAATTGCTTCCCTTAATCAAATTTAATTTCACCGGTATCCGGGTTATATGTATATTTTTTTGAATAGGGATTTTCAGGCAATTGTTTTAAAATTTGATAATATACAAGCTCGTCAAGGGTTGAAGGGTAGACTAAAAATATCTTTTTAAACTGTTGAATAGCCTTGTCGAGCACTTCAATGCTTTTAAGGATGGTTATGCGATCAGAGATCTCTTTTTTATCGTTTTTGTTTAAATCATTGTCTTTCAGCATAAGTTTAAGAACTGCAATGGAGGCCTCGGTTCTTTTGTCTTTAATCGCAAATCGACTGCCAAGCAGAGCAAGAAGAACAGGGGCATTTTTTATTTTAGCAGTTTTTAGATAGATGTCCGATGCGGTATTGAAGTCATTTAAAAAATAATAATAGTCAAAGCCTGCATAATATCCTGGTCTCCAGTCCCAGGTTCTTTTACGGCCGGCTGCTTCCAGGATACGGATGGCTGACTCAGGCATGTTTGCATCCCAGGCAAGAAATGCCTGGGCCTGGAAATAGGTCTGCTGGAAATAGGGATCAAGTTCAAAGGCTTGTTCAAATCCCAGATGAATGATTTTCCATTGATCCTGGCTTATTTCACTG
>MGTJ01000243.1:0-24620 GCA_001799395.1 Desulfobacterales bacterium RIFOXYA12_FULL_46_15
CCGAAAACCGCCACAATAATTGAGAACGGCAATGAAAAGGAAATTTCCATTGCCATGGTTCAGGCAAATGATATCCTGGTGATCCGGCCCGGGGAACGGATACCGGTGGATGGGGTGATTGTTGAAGGGGCCTCGTCTGTTGACGAATCCATGCTCACCGGAGAGTCCATCCCGGTGGACAAGACCGTAGAGGGCAGGGTCACCGGCGGAACAGTCAATGGGGAAGGACTTTTAAAATTCAGGGCCACGGGTGTGGGTAAGGATACGGTGTTGTCACGGATCATCCGGATGGTTCAGGATGCCCAGGGCAGCAAGGCCCCTATCCAGGCCCTGGCCGACAAGGTGGCCGCGGTTTTTGTGCCTGCGGTCATAAGCATTGCTTTGATCACTTTTTTCATCTGGTGGGGAGTTACCGGTGAATTTGTCCCTTCAATGATCCGGATGGTGGCGGTCCTTGTCATTGCCTGCCCCTGCGCTCTGGGGCTTGCAACTCCGACAGCCGTCATGGCGGGTACAGGCAAAGGAGCTGAAAACGGTATCCTGTTCAAAAGAAGCGAAGCCCTTGAAAATGCAGCCAAGCTTGACATCATTGTGATGGATAAAACCGGGACTCTTACCCTTGGAAAACCCGTGGTAGTGGATGTTATCCCGACTCAAACCTCTGGTCTTTCCCCGGACGGGCTTCTGATTCTTGCCGCATCCCTGGAAAAAGGGTCTGAGCATCCCATCGGCAAAGCCATTGTAAGATTTGCACAGGAAAAAGGCCTTGCCCTGGGTGACCCCATGAATTTCAAGGCCCACAGCGGTTTGGGAGTGGAAGCAGACATTGAGGGCGGGCGTTTCAGATTCGGCAAGCCAAAATGGTTTGATCAAGAATTCAGTATGAGTGATGAGGCCGGGAAGATAATTCTTGAACTTCAGAAAAAAGGAAGAACCGTTATGGCGCTTGTAAAGGACAGGGCAGTCCTGGGTGTGGTGGCGGTCTTTGATGTGCTGAAACCTGAATCCCGTCAGGCGGTAAAAGAGCTTCATGCTGAAAACCTGAAAGTGGTCATGCTCACCGGTGATAATCTGGAAACGGCAAAGATTATTGCTGCTGAAGTCAATGCCGATGAAGTGGAGGCAGAGGTCAGGCCTGATGAAAAATCCGACCGGGTGAAACAGCTTCAGAAAAACAACACCCTTGTGGGAATGGTGGGGGACGGCATCAATGATGCCCCGGCCCTGGCCCAGGCTGACATCGGCTTTGCCATCGGCACGGGAACGGATGTAGCCATTGAAACCGGGGATGTCATCCTTTCCGGCGGAAATCTGACCGGCATCCCAAAAGCCATCAAAATCAGCCGGAAAACCATTGCCACGATCCGGCAGAACCTGTTTCTGGCATTTGTTTATAATATCATCCTGATCCCTGTTGCAGCCGGAATCCTGGCGCCCTTTGACCTGTTCCCGGATTTTTTAAGACAGCTTCATCCGATTCTGGCGGCACTGGCCATGGCAGCCAGCAGCATATCGGTTGTCACCAACAGCCTGAGGTTGTATAAAGCAGATATATCATAGCAAAGATCATGATCAAATTTCTATAGAGGACATATGGAACCGGTGGACAAAAGTTCAAAACAGGAAGAAACAGAAAAATCATCCGCTCAACTGTACCAAAAAAGCCGTCTTGCCCAGAAACGCCTGAACGCGATGCTGACATTCCTTCCTGACCCGGTGTTTGTCTTTGCCCTTGATAATACGGTTGAATATATAAATCCGGCCTTTGAGAAGGTTTTCGGCTGGACCCTGACTGAAGTCAAAGGCAAGAATATCCGGTTCATCCCGGACCATCTTATCGGCCAGGCCAAACAGGGGATGAAAGGTTTGTATAATAACCGTTCGGTTTATGATTTTGAAACCCAGAGATATACAAAAGACGGGCGGATTCTGGACATTGTAATCAACGGCTCGATTCTATATGATGAGCATGACAATCCAGCAGGCCAGGTGTTGATTCTGAGGGATATGACCGTTGAAAAACGCATGGCCAAAACCAACCGGATCATGTTCCGGATCTCAAAAGCCCTTCACAGCTATGAAAAACTTGGGGATCTGATCGCCCTGATAAACAGCGAAATCAAGGAACTCATTTCCGTAGAAGGAGCTTTTATTCTCCTGGTAGATCGGAAAAAAGACCAGTTTTATTTTTTTTCAGCCCAATACCGGGATAGGGAATCGGAAAAAAAATTCAAGAAAATTAAATTTCCGGCTGACCAGGGGGTTTCCGGACAGGTATATAAAACCGGTGTGCCGATGATGATTCCGGATGTGTCACAGTGCTCTTTTTTCCTGAGACGAGTGGATGAAGAGACTGATCTGGTAACCAGGAATATGCTTACTGTTCCCATTCAGCTCCAGGACAGAACCATTGGTGTTGTTGTGGTTGTGAATAAACTGTATGGCGGATTTGACGCAACGGACATGGATCTTTTAAGCATGGTGAGCAGCACCATTGCCCTGCCCATCGAGAACACAAGGATCAATGAAGAGCTGAGAAAATCCTATAAGGAACTCAAAACCTTGAACCGGGCCAAAGACAAAGTCATCAACCACCTTGCCCATGAATTGAAAACCCCTGTTTCCGTGCTGGGTGCATCCATTACGCTTCTGTCAAGAAAACTGAGAGCCATGGGCATGGATTCCGATTCGGTTGAAAATATCCTGACCCGGAGCCAAAGAAATCTTCAGCGAATCCTTGATATTCAGTATGAGGTTGAAGATCTTTTAAGGAAAAAAGATTACAAAGCCTATCATATCCTGACCCGGCTTCTGGATGCATGCCGGGACGAACTCAGTTCGCTGATTGAGCTTGAAACGGAAAATAAAGATATTTTTCATCAGGTTCACAGCAAGCTGGAAAACCTTTTTGGCCCAATGGATTTCAAATCCAGGACCATACGCCTGGCCGACTATCTGACAGAACGGATCAGCCATCTCAGACCCGGGTTTTCCCATCGCAATTGTTCTTTAGCCATAAAGATTGAAAAAACAGGCCCGGTCCATATTCCTTTAGAAATCCTTGATATCATCACGCAGGGGCTGATCCGGAATGCCGTTGAATACACTCCGGACAGCGGGAAAATTGAAATTATCCTTAAACCCGTAGAAAATCATCCCGAACTGATCGTTAAAGATTATGGGATCGGCCTGACCCGGGAAAAGCGAAGGCTTATCCTTGAAAATTATTTCACCCCGCCGGAATCCGCCAATTATTCAACGAAAAACCCCTACGATTTTAATGCAGGCGGCAGGGGGTTTGATCTTTTAAGAATCAAAATTTTTTCCGAGCGCTATAATTTTACCCTACGCATCGACTCGTCCCGGTGCCGGGCCATCCCTACAGATATGGATTCCTGTCCTGGCGATATCAGAAACTGCCCTGCCTGCACAAAACCGGAAGACTGTTTTTATTCCGGGGGAACAGCGGTTCATATCAGGTTTGGAAAGATCTGATACGGGGCAGGATCGGGTGCGCCATATTTATGACGCATGGGAAGATATTTCCTTTTAATAACCAATGATAAGATTCTTAAAAAAATATTTAACTATTTGAATTTTAAGCATATTCAATTTATATTGTCATCAAGGCACAACTATTGCTTTATTCCCTGTCAGGACCTTATATGAACTGAAATGAGGGGAAAAAATGAAGCAGACAATGGGGCACTTATCCGGAAAAATAACAGCATTGTTTTCCATGATCTTTAATACAGCAAAAAAACAGGCAGATCATAAAAAACTAACCCAGCATATCCTTTTATTAAATAAAAAACAGTCCCCGGTCGACATTATCAACGAAATGGCCCTTTGTCTGAAAGATATACTGAGTTACAGGCTCTTTGCCTTTGTGATGAAAAAGGAAGACGGGGCTGATGTCTGGCTTGACCCCAGGATGTATAAAAAATCACTTGAAGAAATTATCCTGAAAGACTTTGGCATTAAAAGCAAAGACGGGCTGAATTACCTGAATCACCGGTTTTATGATGATGAACCTGAAATATCCTTTGATATGAAGGACCTTTTATATTATGAAATCAGTGAGGAAGATTCAAGTTTCAGACTCTATATGCTGGCTCAAAAGCATTTTTGTTCCTATCATGATGAAATTGTGAATCTGATTCTCCAGGGCGCTTCCGTGGCACTGACCCGGCAATTGAAAATGGAAAACTTGAGGGATGCGGCGGTTATTGATTCTTTGACCGGATGCTACAACAGAAGGGAATTTGAAAATCAACTCAACAGGCATATTTCAGGTGCCATACGGTACAGGACTAAATTATCTGTATTCATGTTTGATCTTGATCATTTTAAGGAAATAAACGACACCTATGGTCACCCGGCAGGGGATAAAGTCCTGCAGGAAGTCACCGCCATTGTGAAACAAAATATGAGAACCGGAGATATCCTTGCCCGGTACGGCGGCGAAGAATTTATTGCCGTCCTTCCGGGAGCAGACAAGATCAAGGCCATGGAACTGGCAGATCGTTTAAGGGCCAAGATTGAAGGAAAACTTATTCTGCACGGTAAAGACAGGATAAAAGTCACTGCCAGCTTTGGTGTAGCTGAAATGAACCGAAATGCCGACATGGGAAAAATTATCCAGGATGCCGATACCATGCTCTACAAAGCGAAACTGAACGGGCGAAATACGGTAATGCCGGGAATAATAAAAATAGTACCGGATGATGGCCCTGGCATATTAAGCAAAAATGTAAATTAGGGTTTTTTTCTTAAAAAAAATTAGATTGTCAAGCACCGGCTTCCTTGGTAAAGGTGTATGAAGCGGGTTTTAAGGCATCCGGAATTTTTGAGGGAAAAACATGAGCACCATTCAGGCACTGGTTAAGGGAATAAAGCTTCTGAAACCCATTCCGCCTGTAATCCATCAGATTCTTGAAGTTGTTGACAGGCCTGATAGCTCCATGGCCGAGGTGGCCAATATTATTCAATATGACCCGGCGGTCACTGCCGGGGTTTTAAGAACCTGCAATTCAGCTTATTTCGGACTGAAACATCCTGCCGAATCCATCAGGGATGCCGTGAGTATTCTTGGTATGGACCAGGTTGTTCAAATCGTATTAATGAAATCCGGTGTAAGGGCGCTGTCCGGGAAACAGGAAGGGTATGGCTTGCATGAAGGCGCTATGTGGAAATATTCCGTATCCTCGGCATTGATTGCAAAACAGATAGCAAATAATCTGTCCCTCAAGAATAAAAATATGATTTTTACGGCAGCTCTCTTAAAGGACATTGGGAAAACGGTTCTGGACAGGTTTGTCCTGGATTCTTTTGAGAAAATCTCTGCCCTGGTGATCAATGAAGGATTGAGTTTCCAAGAGGCTGAGAAAAAAATCATCGGCGTGGACCATACTGAGCTGGGGGGTATGATTGCAAAGATGTGGAAATTTTCCTCCAGGATGGTTAAAATTATCCGGAATCACCATCTCTCAGACGCCTCCATGGTCAAGGACAAGGAAATCGCAACCGTTTACCTGGCCGATTGTATCTGCATGATGATCGGTATCGGGGTAGGGTCTGACGGACTTGCATACCGGTTTAACGAACAGGCCATGAAAGAGCTGGGCATGGATGCGGATGACATTTCAAGGGTTATTGCCCGGTTTGCAGTCAATATGCAGGAAGTTGAAGACCTTTTAAAGGTGGTTTGACGAGAGTGGGTTTTACCCTGGCGCATGGAAGACCATGAAGAAAGCGATTTCATGCCCTCCATGGTCTTTATGACTATAATATAAACCCGTTGATCCGGTTCTCTAAATTTTAAATTTTTCAGTCATGGCCTGCAATTGAAGCATGACGTCATTGAGAACGATTGCTTTTTCTTTAACGGTTGAAGACAAGCTGTTGATTTCCTGGGAGGCCGTCAGAACATCGCTGATCTCCTGAGCAACCTGGCCGGATACTGTGGAACTCTGGCTGACATTGATATTGACTTCCTGGATACCCTGGGAAACCTGACCGATATTTTCCGCAATGGCATTGGTGGTAGTGGATTGATGCTCAATGGCGGCAGCAGCTTCATTCACAAAATCATTGATCTGGTTTATGATTTTGGTGATGTCCTGGATTTCGGTCACAGCGCCACCAATCTGATCCTGGATTTCCTGGATATTTCTGGCAATATCTTCTGTCGCACGGGCGGTCTGCCCTGCAAGTTCCTTGATTTCATTGGCCACTACGGCAAAGCCCTTCCCGGCTTCACCGGCTCTTGCCGCTTCAATGGTTGCATTCAGGGCCAGAAGGTTTGTCTGTGAGCTGATGCCGTTGATCGTGTCGGTTACTTTGTTAATGGCTTCGGCAGCCCGCCCGAGGTCGCTGACCCGTTTCGATGTCTGCTGGGCTTTTTCAACAGCCTTGTTTGTGATGTCACGGGTATGGTTGGAGTTCTGGGCAACTTTTTCTATATTTCTGCTCATATCCGTTGTGCCGTTGGCAACGATTTCAACATTGGTGCTGGCCTGCTCCATGGCTGCGGCCACGGAATCCATATTCACACTCATTTCCTCTGCGGCAGAGGCCACGGTATTGACTTTTGAAACGGTTAATTCCGAGCCCTCCGTCATTTTATCTGAAATCCGGTTTAATTCTCCGGACGCAGAACTTAAGGTATGGACCCCTGAATTCAAATCCCTGATCATCTGGGCCAGACCCTTCACCATTTCATTCATGGAATCCACAGTATCCTTGATGGCATCCTTGGCATCATAGGTAAAGGTGTGCTGGAAATTGCCCTTTGCAACCTCTTTGGCAAGGGTGGCCATGCCGTTCATATTTTTCATCAACTGCCGGTTCATGAACCCAATGATCAGTACGCCGATGATCAGGGCGATCACCCCGCTGATGACGGCTCCGGTAAGAATCTGCTTATTGATGCCTGTCATAAGCTCACCTTCAGATACTGCCACAACAAAATAAATATCCCAATGCTGGAAATATGTGGCATAGGCATAATAGTTTTTTCCGTCATGTTCATATACGGCAAAACCTGATTTTTTGTTCAGGATGTCTTTTCCGTTTTTAAAATCCTGGACTTTCATGGATTCATAGGCTTTGTCCGGATGTATGAGGATCTGCCCTTCCGAGTTGCTTATAAAGGAGTATCCGAGTCCCCCGACATTCACCTTTTTGATCAGTTCAACAAGGTCGGCGGTCAGGATTTTGCTTGTGATTGAATAGGCACCGACGGTCTTTTGTTCCAGGCTTTCTTTAAACGGCTGAAGATGCTGCATGGACATCTCAGGCCCTTTTTTTGTAATAAACATATAAGGCTTATTTTCCACCAGTGATTTGTAAATTTCGGAATCAGCCGTATAATATTCGCCAACGGATCTTGATTCATCTTTGTTTTTAATGCTTGAGGAAACTTTAACCAGTTTATTGTCATGGAATTGGTATATGGCAATGTCTGATGTGCTGAATCGGCCTATTTTATCAACAGTCACAAAATTGGCGGTTGCAAATTCAAGCCCGAAAATGATTTTCGGAACGGTCATCTTTTCCTTTGTTCCGGTATTGATGTTATACACATCCAGGTCAGCGGTTCTGGCATTGACCACCATGATATTCCCGGCATTCATGCTTTCGGAAACCAGGGCACCCAGATCGGATTCAATTTTTTCTTTTTGAAGGTTGTATTTCAGCTGGATGGTTTTTAAAAGAACATCGGACACGTTTTGAATACTGGTCTGTCCTTTGGCAAGAAATGAGTTTTTGCTCTGATAAAAATTGACAACCGCAATGATTAGAATGGTGAGAAAGATAATTCCGATGGAGCCGATATAAAGCTTTTTATCAAAACCGATGGATACCATATTTTTACTCCTTGTCTGAATCAGTGACCAATTGACCCTTGCATTGGTGAGGCAAGGCTAAAGCACGCATTAAAAAAGGGACCAATACCTTAAATCAAAATTTATATTAAGCTTGAAATTTTATAATTTCAAGAAAAATATAAAAAGCCAAATCACAGCCTGACGGGAATATCCCGGTCTGCCAGATATTGTTTTACTATCTGAATCGGTACTTCTTTCCTGTGAAATATCCCGGCTGCAAGGGCTGCTTCTGCATCAGTCGTCTCAAACACCTTTGCAAAATGATCCTCACAGCCTGCCCCGCTTGACGCAATGACAGGAATTGACACAGCTTTTTTAACGGCATCGATGAGTTCAAGATCAAACCCGGAATTGGTTCCGTCCTTATCAATACAGTTGAGAAGAATTTCTCCTGCACCCAGTTCCTCACAGACCTTTGCCAGGGTAACGGCATCCATATCCCGGCCTTCCCGGCCACCGCTGACCGTGCATTGATACCAGCAATACACTTCATGATGAGGGCCTGGGAACCGGGTCCTCATCACATGGTGGTGTTTTGCCTCATCCGGTGATGCCACATAAACCCTTCTGGGATCAATGGAAACAACAACCGCCTGGTTTCCGTAAACCCTTGATATTTGTTCAATGGAACTGGTTCCTGTCTTTTTCTTTGTTTTCACATAATCTTCTGCAATCAGCACGGCATCACTGCCGATGGAAACCTTGTCCGCCCCGGACCGGAAATACTGTGTGGCCACATCCAGAGCCGTATAGGTTTTCCCCCTTTTGTCCGTATAGTCGCGGATACCGCCGCCAATGGTCAAGGGGACAAACACATTTTGGCTGGTCCTTTCAAGAACCTCGATCATGGGCATATCTTTTAAAGGAAAATCCCTGAACCCGGTTATATTGAGAAACGTTATTTCATCGGCTCCTTCTTCATAATACCGCCTGGCCAGTTCCACCGGTTTTCCAAGATTCCTGACATTGCCCTCCTGCCGCACATCATACTGATCTCCCTTGGTGACAACAAGATCCCCCTGGTCATTGGTTCGCACATCCAGGCAGGCGATAATTCTTTTTGAAAGCCCTTTTCCCCTGATATCGACATCCCTGCCGGCTCTCAGGTCTTTTTGAGTCATGAAATTTTCAAGCAGCCTTATGCCGGCATCTCCGCTTTTTTCCGGGTGAAACTGAGTACCGATGATACTGCCTTTTTGAACGCTGCTGACAAAATCATAATCATAATTCGTGGTTGTGAGGATGACGGATTCATCTTCCGGTACCACATGATAGGAATGAACAAAATAAAATTTGGTATCAGCACTGATACCCTTAAAAACAGGGGAGTCTTTTTTCAGGTTCACGCCGTTCCATCCGATGTGGGGGACAGCAAGCCCGGTTTTAAAACGCGTGACCCTCCCTTTGAAAATTCCGAGACTTTCATTGCCGGAAAAATCTTCTTCACTGCCCTCAAAAAGGGCCTGCATCCCCAGACAGATCCCCAAAAAAGGCCGATCTGCCTGAAGATATTCCCTCAGAGGCCGGACATAATTTTTCCGGTTGAGAATTTTTATCATGTTTTCATAATTGCCCACACCCGGGAAGAGCAATTTTTCAGCATCCAGTATATCAGAAGGCTTCTTGACTTCTTTTACTGTTCCGCCCAGTTTTTCGACGGCATTCACGATGCTCCTGACATTCCCTGCACCATAATCCAGAAGGCTGATGATCATATTGTAGTATCCTTTAACAGTCTGATAAATAAGGGTCTATTGTTATCATTCAATACGGTTTTTAGAAAGCAAAATATTTATTCTCTTTTAATCAATCCTTTCTTGCAAAAATCCCTTGCAAGTCTTTTCTGAAGCAGACAGCACTGAACCTTGATTTTTCAAGCCGGCTTATTGTGTTCATGATAAACCGGTCATTGGTTTTGATTTTTTTCGGGCTGCCAGTATAATGAAATAATCTTGCCTTAGGTGCCATGACCCGGAAAAGTGCATCATAAAAGGGTTTTCCATAAAGGTCCCCGGTTGCTGAGGTAAATCTCGGGGGATCATGAATTACACTGTTAAACAGGTTGTCTTTAAAACCTTCAATATACCGGGTAACGTCTTCATGGATGAAATCGATCCTGTCCTGATCCATTTTACTCAGCCATGGATTCAGGCTGCGGAGTTTTATCACTTCATGGCTTTTCTCTGTTGAAACCACTTTTCCTGCCCCGGCTTTTACAGCAAAGAGGGCTGAATACCCAAGACCGCCACAGGTATCAAGAGTGATATCATCCCTGGTAACAATCATCCGGGTTTTTTCTTTTGCATCCACCAGGGGGTCAACCTCTTTTGACCGGTGCATCTTGATTCCGTCGATCTCAAGGATGGGCGCTGTTTTGGTGGGAACAAGCTTATAATAGGCATTGCTCCGGATTTCAAGAGGGTGCAGGGCATTCTCCCGGAATAAAAAAATCCGATTTTTTACAGAGGAAATTGTCTCAAGCGTTTCCCTGTCAATAAACAGGGAGGGGTAAAGGATAAGCCGGTCTTTTTCAATCCGGCACAGGGTTTCGGTCAGGTTAAGGTCAAGGGACAGCCGGATTTCATTTTTTTTCTTCTGCATAGCCTCAAGAATGCAGGCCACAACTTCAAAATGAAAAAAAAAGGAAGGTTCCGTCATTTAAAAATCAATACTGCCGGGAGTTCTTGGAAACGGGATGACATCCCTGATATTGCCGATACCGGTAATCATCATTAAAAATCTTTCAAACCCCAACCCAAACCCTGAATGAGGAACAGACCCATATCGCCTGGAATCCAGATACCACCAATAATTTTCCAGGGGCAGGTTCATCTGTTTCATTCTCCCTTCAAGCACATCCAGCCGTTCTTCCCTCTGGCTACCGCCGATGAGTTCACCGATTCCCGGCACCAGGAGATCTACGGCAGCCACTGTTTTTCCATCATCATTGACCCGCATGTAAAAGGGCTTGATCTGTTCGGGATAATCTGTCAGAAAAACCGGTTTTTTGCAATATACCTCTGCCAGAAACCGTTCATGTTCGGATTGGAGATCAGTACCAAATTCGACCGGGAACTCAAATACCTGTCCTGATTTTTTTAAGATATCCACAGCATCTGTATAAGTGATCCTTGCAAATTCCGAGTTCAGAATGACATCTATCCTTCTGGCAAGGGTTTTATCCACAAAATTCATGAACAGCGCCATATCTTCGGCACATTCTTCCACAGCATGCCGGGTCAGGTATTTAACAAGCTCTTCCCCATGATCCATATTGCCTTTTAAATCGCAGAAGGCCATTTCCGGTTCCAGCATCCAGAATTCAGCCACATGGCGGCTGGTATTGGAATTTTCCGCCCTGAAGGTCGGTCCGAAGGTATATACGTCCCCAAGCGCCATGGCAAACATTTCAGCCGACAATTGTCCGGACACGGTCAGATTGGACTCCCGGCCAAAGAAATCAAGGCTGAAATCCATTTTTCCCATCTTTTTAACGGTTTCAGGATCAAGGCTTGTGACTCTGAACATTTCCCCGGCCCCTTCGCAGTCAGACCCCGTGATCAACGGTGTTGTCAGATACCTGAATCCTTTTTCCCTGTAAAATTTATGCACGGCCCAGGCCATTTCCGATCTGAGCCGGAAGGCTGCCCCGAATTTATTGGTCCTGGGCCGCAGGTGAGCAATGGTTCTTAGAAATTCATCGGAATGCCTTTTTTTCTGGAGGGGATAGGATTCCGGCGCAAGGTTGATAATTTCGACATTTTTTGCTTTGACTTCCCATTTCTGTCCTTTTCCCGGTGATTCCGCAAGCGTTCCCATAATTGATACCGAACTTCCAGTGATAATGGTTCCGATATCCGGATAATTGATCAGATCCTTATCCGCAATAACCTGGATGTTCGAAAGACATGATCCGTCATTGACTTCCATAAAAGAGAAGTCCTTTGAATCCCGTTTTGTTCTGACCCAGCCTTTGACAAGCACATCTCCGGGGGATTGTTCAAGTATGAGCAGCGCATTGATTTTGGTTCTTTTCATTGCTTTATCCTGGAAAAAATATTAAATTAAAAAATTTGATTACACCCTATAACAAAAAGGTTTTTTTATAAAAATCAGTATCATGCACAAGCAAAATTATCAAGACATCCTTTCAAGGGTTCAAATGCCCACGCAATATGTCGGTAATGAAATCAATACCATCAGAAAAGATCTCAAAACCGTGGACCTTACTTTTGCCCTGGTATTCCCGGATCTGTATGAAATAGGAACCTCCCATTTCGGGCTCCAGATATTATATTCCATTTTAAACAGCCATGAAAAAATAGCAGCCGAGCGGTTTTTTGCACCTGCACCGGATATGGAGGCCCTTCTTTCTGAAAAAAAGATACCCTGTCTTTCCATGGAGTCTAAAAAAGAGCTGAAGAGTTTTGACATTATCGGTATCAGCCTTCTTTACGAACTGAATTTCACCAATATCCTTACCCTTCTGAGCCTGTCTTCCATCCCGTTTTATTCAAGGGACCGGGAAGGTGCATTCCCCCTTATCATCGGCGGCGGCCCCTGTGCATTTAATCCGGAACCCCTGGCCGACTTTTTTGATGCCTTTGTAATCGGGGATGGAGAAGAAGTTTCAATGGAAATCGCTGACCTTGTCATGGCATTCAAAAAAGAAGGGGACGGCCAAAAGAAAACATTGCTGAGGCTCCTGTCAAAGATAGACGGGGTATATATCCCTTCCTTTTTTACACCAGTCTATGATAACCTTGGCCTCCAGAGACTCACCCCTTTGTTTGAAGATTATCAGACCGTCAGACGGGTGTTTTTGCCGAGCCTGACCAAAGAGAGCTTTCCCGTTGCCCCGATCATTCCTTTTGCAAAACCGGTTCACGACCGGCTAAGGCTTGAAATTGCCAGGGGCTGTTCAAGGGGCTGCCGGTTCTGCCAGGCCGGGATGATTTACCGTCCGGTCAGGGAAAGATCATTGGAAGACCTGATCGATATTACAACGACTTCCTTAAAAACAACCGGGCATTCCGACATCTCCCTTTTATCCTTAAGTACCGGGGATTATTCAAACCTGCCGGAATTGATGAAACGTCTGCATGCCATCGGGCAGGAACACTGTAATGCCATCTCCCTTCCTTCCATCAGGGCGGAAAAACTGACCCCGGATCTCATGCAGATCATAAAAAAAGTCAGGAAAACAGGCTTTACCATTGCACCGGAGGCCGGTTCCCAGAGATTAAGAGATATCATCAATAAAAACCTGACCGAAGACAGCATCCTCTCGGCTGTTGAAAATGCAATGAATCTGGGTTGGAAAAATATTAAGCTCTATTTCATGCTGGGCCTGCCCTTTGAAACCCAGGAAGATATTGAGGCCATCTGCCACCTTTCAAGACGCCTGGCGTCTTCCTATGCCAAGGGTAAAAAAACCATCAACGTGAGTACCACCTGTTTTATTCCCAAGGCCCATACCCCGTTTCAGCGATACCCGCAGATTTCCCTCAGTGAGGCCAGGGAAAAACTGCAATATCTCAAAAGCAATCTTCGGCACCCCAAGATCAACCTGAAATGGCAAGGTCCTGAAATGAGTCTTCTTGAAGGAGTCTGGTCAAGGGGGGACAGGAGGTTGTCAAGACTTCTGGTGTCTGCTTTTGAAAAGGGATGCCGCCTGGACGGCTGGACGGATAAATTTGATTTTTCCTTATGGCAGAAAGCTTTTGAGGAAACCGGGATTGATCCTTTATTCTATACATCCCGCCAGAGGGACGATGACGAGCCGCTTCCCTGGGACCATATTGATTCAGGCATATCTCCCGGGTTTTTAAATAAGGAATTTGAAAAGGCAAAACAAGGCTCCCTTACCCCGGACTGCAGGGACAATGACTGCACAGGTTGCGGGATCTGCGATTTCAAAACGATCAGACCCGTGCTTTATGACGGGATTTTCGATAGCCGTGAGACAGCCTCCCTTCCTCCCCAAGATCAAAAGAGGCTGCCGGAAGATGCATTTACCAAATTTGAACTTTCATTTTCAAAACTGGATGAAGCAAGGTTTTTTGGCCATCTTGAGTTGGGCATCATTTTTCAGAGAGCTGTAAAACGGGCTGGATTAAACACCAGATATTCACAGGGCTTTAATCCTTTGATGCAGATTTCCTTTGAAAATGCCCTGCCGGTCGGAATGGAAAGTGAAGAAGAAATTCTTTTTATTTATTTTGAAAAAAAAATGACTCTGGTCAACATCGTTGATTTATTGAACAAGGAGCTTCCGAAAGGACTTTTCATAACCGGGTGTAAACACTATCACCGGTTAAAGAATGGAAATGAAAAGCCGGCCCGATACAGCATCCGGATTTCGGAAGAATGCTTTGATAAAGAAGAAGTGGAAAGGTTCTTGCAGCTATCAGAATTTGTTGTTCAGGATTTGAGCAAAAAGGGAAAGACACGGACAACGGATTTAAGAAAATCCGTTGAAAAAATATCGTTTATTAATCCACATACTATTGAAATGATATTGAAACGCTATAATGAACGGACCGTAAGACCCATGGAAATTCTGACAAATTGTTTTAAACTGGATGAAAAAGCCATGGCCTCTGCCAGGATAACGAAAATGAGACAAGGATAGATCCATGTTAAAAGAGCTTGTTGTAAATGCCGCCCCCCATGAAACCCGGGTAGCACTACTAGAAAACGGTACGGTTGTGGAGGTATTTATTGAAAGGCAGGATGAAACCTCCATTGCAGGCAATATCTACAAAGGCCGGGTTCAACGGGTTTTACCCGGGATGCAGGCCGCCTTTGTGGATATCGGGTTTGATCAGGCGGCATTTATCTATGTAGACGATGTGCTGGATACGGCAAGCCATGTCATATACCGGGAATTTGAACAGGGTAATGACGGGGAAGCGGATGCAGAACCAGGCGAAGCAGATATGGAATCCGAAAGCATGGCAGAAAATCTGCCTTCCTGGAAAGCTTCCATGAATCATGATTGTAGCATTGAGGAACTGTTGACGGAAGGTCAGGAAGTTTTGATCCAGGTTGCCAAATCCTCCATTGGAACCAAGGGGCCCAGGGTGACGACCCATATTTCCCTTGCCGGCCGTTATATGGTGTTGATGCCCACAGTGGATCATATCGGTATTTCAAAAAGAATTGAAAATGACGCCGAACGTATCCGTCTGAAAGACCTTTTATTGTCTATCCGGAAAAATAAATTCGGATATATTTTAAGAACCCAGGCTGAAGGAATTGATGCAGATACGATAACAAAAGAAATTGAATTTTTGACCAAAACCTGGGAAGCAATCCTGGCCAAAATCAAAACTGCACCAGCCCCCTCTCTTATCTATAAGGATCTTACCGTTACATTCCGGGCTGTAAGGGATCTTCTGGCAAATGAAGCTGATAAACTCATCATTGATTCAAAGGAAGAATATGAAAATGTTCAGAGATTTTTAAAACGGCTGATGCCTGATGTTAAATTGTCTGTGGAACTATATGAGGGAAGGGAGTCTGTTTTTGATGCCTATAATATTGAAGGGGATGTGGCAAGAGCATTAAAGAAAAAAGTTTGGCTCAAATCCGGAGGATATATCGTCATTGAGCAGACAGAAGCATTGGTGGCCATTGATGTAAATACAGGCCGCTATGTCGGCAAACACAATTTTGATGAAACCATTTTAAAGACCAACCTGGAGGCGGTGAAAGAAATTGCTTACCAGATAAGGCTCCGCAATATTGGCGGGATCATCATCATTGATTTTATAGACATGAAAAAAGAGCATCATAGGGAAAAGGTCATGGCCCAGATGAACGAAGCCATGAAAAAAGACAAGAGCCAGACCAATATCCTGCCCTTGACTGAGCTTGGACTCGTTCAGATGACACGAAAAAGAATCCGGCGCAACCTGACCCGGACTCTTTGCGAGCCCTGCTTTTATTGTAATGGTGACGGGCATCTTCTGTCCGGAAAATCCATATGCCATAAGATTTACAGGGATCTTGTCACTGAGGCGGCCGATATCATGGGTAACCGGTTTACGGTTAAAGTTCATCCGGAAATTGCCCAGTTGCTCCACGGGCGTGAAAAGCACCTGATCTCATCCCTTGAAAAACAGTTTTTAAAACCCATTGTCATTTATCCTGAACCCAATTACCACATCGAAGAATACCATATATTTGAATCCCTGATAAAATAGGACCCGGCAAAATAAGAAAGACTTGATGAATCAATAATTCTCAGGGATATAAGGAGATAAATAAATATGCAGAAGATAAAAATGAAAACCGCGCTGGTTGAACTGGACGGCGATGAAATGACCCGGGTTCTCTGGCCGGTTATTAAGGAAAAACTCATCCTGCCCTTTATTGAGCTGAAAACCGAATATTATGATCTTGGGATAAGGAACAGGGATCACACCGATGATCAGGTAACGGTGGATGCAGCCAATGCAATAAAGAAATATGGAGTGGGTGTAAAGAATGCCACCATCACCCCCAACCGGGAGAGGGTGGAAGAATATGGGTTGAAAAAACAGTGGAAAAGCCCCAATGGGACAATTCGTGCCATGTTGGACGGGACCGTTTTCAGAAAACCCATAATCGTAAAAAACATCAAACCCTTTGTAAAATCATGGAAAAAACCGATTTCCATAGGCCGGCATGCCTATGGGGATGTTTATAGAAATGCAGAGATAAAAACACAGAAAGGAGGTAAGGCGGAAATTGTGTTTACGGATAAGCTGGGCAATGAGACAAGGCAGACCATCATGGAATTTTCCGGCCCTGGTATTATCCAGGGAATGCACAATACCGAAGCCTCAATTGCAAGCTTTGCAAAGGCCTGCTTTGAATATTCCCTTGAAGAAAAAATCGACTGCTGGTTTGCAACAAAGGATACGGTTTCAAAAATTTATGATCAGACATTTAAAACTATCTTTGAAGACATATATAAAACTGAATACAAAGAAAAATTTTCTGCAGCCGGGATTTCCTTTTTTTATACCCTTATCGACGACCTTGTGGCCAGAATCATGAAAACCGAAGGCGGAATCCTCTGGGCGTGCAAGAATTATGACGGGGATGTGATGAGTGATATGGTGGCATCGGCTTTCGGATCCCTTGCCATGATGTCGTCCGTGCTGGTCTCTCCCCATGGATATTTTGAATATGAGGCTGCCCACGGAACCGTTCAGAGGCATTATTACAAACATCTGAAAGGGGAAAAAACATCGACCAATGCCGTTGCCTTAATTTTTGCCTGGACAGGGGCACTGAAAAAAAGGGGGGAACTGGACGGACTTCCATTGCTTTCAGGTTTCTCAGACAGGCTTGAAAAACTAGTGATTGAAACCATTGAGGACGGATATATGACAGGGGATCTTGCAGCCATATGCGAGCCAGGTGCAAAAAAGGTTCTTGATTCCATCGAATTTCTCGATGCCCTGGCAAAAAGACTTGAACATGGATATTCTGAATAAAACAAATTAAAAAGAAGAATCAGGCCAGGTTCATTCTTGACAATTTTAATAAAAAACGATAAAGTCCTGCGTTTATGGTGGTTTGCAGTATTGAAGTTAACATATGGAAATATTTAGTTAAGGATTGATCATTTATGAAACGAACATTTCAACCCAGCAACCGGAAAAGAGTTAGAAAACACGGATTTCTTAAGAGAATGGCCACACCCGGAGGAAGACGGGTCCTCAATGCCAGAAGGGCCAAAGGAAGAAAAAGGCTTGCCGTTTAATAAAGGGAATGATTGACTAAGTTTTGTTTGCCAAAAAATGTACGGCTCCTGAAAAGAGCTCAATTTCTAACACTTTCAGAATATGGGAAAAAGGTACATACGGACAGCTTTATAGCAATTGTGCTTAAAGGAACTGCTCAAAACAATCGAATTGGCATTACAGTATCAAAAAAAGTAGGAAATGCAGTAGAGCGCAACAGGATAAAAAGAATTATTAGAGAATATTTCAGACATAATAAAGAGAATATTTCAGGACCAAAGGATATTAATATCATTGCAAGGAAGGGTCTGGCTACGCTATCCACTCAGCTGATAATCGGGAAGCTTGATAAACTTTTTACAAAAATAGCATTGTATGAATCATGAAAAAGCTATTATTGATATTTATTAAATTTTATCAATATTTTATATCGCCTTTTACAGGCAATAACTGTCGCTATTACCCGACGTGCTCGGCCTATGCGGTTGAGGCGGTTGAAAAATACGGCAGCCTGAAAGGTGCACTTTTAACGGCAAAACGAATACTGCGTTGTCATCCGTTCCATGCAGGGGGATTTGATCCGGTTCCATAATTTATCCGAACGTGCGGTGTGTTTCCTCTTCTAATATATAGTACCTTTGCAATATATTTAAGATTTAGGAGAGAAAATGGATGAACAAAAACGGTTAATACTCGCTGTCGTACTTTCTGTATTAGTCCTTGTCGGATATCAGGCATTTTTTGTAAAGCCGCCTGATCCAAGCAGCCTTCCACAGGAAGTTCAGACCCAGGGTGAAGTTCAGACAAAAGACGGGGAAGCTGCTCCGAATGTTTCAGAATACAAGGCAAAAACTGATGTCGCACCTGAAACCGTTGAACCCCAGAAGAAAAATTACCGAACCATAGCCATTTCAACACCGTTGTACCATATTGCCGTTTCAGAGGCCGGGGCTGCCGTAAAAAGCTTTGAGCTGAAAAATTATTATCAGACAAACCAAAAAGATTCTCCGTTAAAGCAATTGGTGCCCAAAGAGCTTAATGAAGGCGTTCTTTCCTTTGATCTTGAAAGGCAGTCTGTTCCAGGGCTGAAAAATGCCGTATATACAGCAAAAACCGATGATGCCGAAATCAATGTCTCCCAAGGTGAAAAAAACCTGGAATTTATTTTTGAAACACCTGAGGGAATCGTGGTTAAGAAGATTTTTACTTTTAAAGCCGATTCCTATCTGATTGATTGTGATATCATATTCCAGAACGGATCTGACGCGACTTTAAATGATACCCTTGTGGTTTCCATTCCCGGTATATATAATGAAGAAGTCAAGACCAGATCCAAATTCGCTTTTGAAGGCCCTTCAGCGTTTATCGGCAATGAATTTACCGAAATCAATCCCGATGACATTAAGGAAAAAAATACATATATAGGGAAAATAGACTGGGCCGGTTATTCGGAGCGGTATTTTTTTACAGCCTTGATGCCGAAACAAAAAGACGGCGGGAGCCCTGCCGATGCTAAGCTTTTTCTTTCCTATGACAATGACAGGGTTATAAGTCATTATATCCGGAAAATGGAACCACTGGATAAGGGCCTGCAAGGCAAATACTCATTTGTTTTCTATATGGGGCCTAAAAGCCACAAAGTTCTGAGCAAATATGACAACAGCCTCAAGGAAGCGGTCAATTTCGGGTTTTTCAATGTAATCGCTAAGCCGCTTCTGATCGGCATGAATTTTATTCATGATATGATTCCCAATTATGGGGTTGCCATAATTCTTTTGACCATCATTATCAAATTAGCGTTCTGGCCCCTTGGCACAAAAAGCTATAAATCCATGAATGAAATGAAAAAAATTCAGCCGCTGATGATGGAACTCAGGGAAAAATATAAAGATGACAAGCAGAAAATGAACCAGGAAGTCATGGGGCTTTACAAGACCTATAAGGTTAACCCGGCCAGTGGTTGCCTGCCCATGCTGGTCCAGATGCCGATTTTCTTTGCCCTTTACAGGATGCTTTACCAGGCTATTGAGTTGAGGCATGCACCCTTTTTCGGGTGGATGACTGATCTGGCAGCCCCGGAACGACTGTTTCATTTTAATTTTTCAATTCCGTTTATGGACGCTCCCCATGGTATCCCGGTGTTGACACTTTTAATGGGAGCCTCTTTTTTGTTGCAGCAGAAGATGTCACCTGCAACAGGTGATCCCATGCAGGCCAAAATGATGATGCTGATGCCGCTGATCATGACGGTTTTATTTATCAATTTTCCGGCAGGATTAGTTCTTTACATGTTTGTAAACAATATAATTTCTATGGGACAGCAGTATTATATTCAAAAGAAATTAGCGTAAGCAGGAGGACAAGCTTAAATTATGACACAAACCCAAGAATTTACAGGAAAAGATTTAAATATTGCTATAAAAAATGCCTGTTCGGCATTATCCCTTTCCAAAGACAAATTGAAATATGATGTCATTTCAGAAGGAACGTCGGGGATTTTCGGGATCGTCGGCAGAAAAGACGCCAGGATTCGGGTAACCCTTCCAAAACTTGATGATTTCGAAGAAAAGGAAGGAATTCTTTCTATGGTAGATGAGGCCTTTGGTGAAGGAACCCGCCGTGAAGACAAGACCGGATCATCCCGATCAGAGATTGAAGAACAGGACGACGACGAAGATTATGATGATTATGATGGCCGGGATGATGACGCTTCAGATGAATATGAAAACGAAGAGATGGATGAAGCTGTAAATGGTTATCCTGAAGCAGACAGTGAGGAAGAAGAACCTGATCCAGATGCTGTTGATGTGACTGAAGAATCAGCAGCATTAGGGGTTGAAACCCTTCAGAAGATTGCCGATCTGATAACCGAGGGAGCAAAAGTCACTGCTAAAACAGAAGCTGACCGGCTAACCCTCTGTATTGAAGGCGGAAATTCCGGTATATTGATCGGTAGAAAGGGACAAACCCTTGATGCCATGCAATTTTTAACAGATAAAATTATTAACCGGAAGAGTGAAGCCAGGGTAAGAGTCAGGGTAGATATCGAAGGATATATGGAAACCCGTAAATCCAATCTGAAACATCTTGCATACAAAATGGCGGACAAGGCAAAAAAAACGGGCCGTCCTGCCACCATCAACCAGATGAGCGCCCAGGACAGGCGAATCGTTCACCTGGCGCTCAAAGATGATACCAAGGTCAGAACCCAGAGCATGGGGGAGGGATATTACCGGCGGCTTGTTATTTTTCCAAAGAAGAAAACCGCCTTCAGGGGTAAAAGACGGGTAAAAAAATAAAGCCTTATGAATGACACAATTACCGCAATAGCAACTCCTTTTGGAAGTGGCGGAATAGGTGTCATACGCATCTCGGGCCCCGATGCCTTCAGTATCGCATCAAAACTGTTTTCAAAAAGAAAAAGCCGGTTTGAGATATCTGAAGATTTTGAATCCCACAAGGTCTATCACGGCTATATTTTTGATCATCAAGCCTTGGCCGTGATCGATGAAGTCTTATTGATATTCATGAAAGGGCCGTCCTCGTATACGGCCGAAGATGTAATTGAAATCCAGGCCCATTCCGGCACCTATGTGCTGAGGGCTGTCCTTGAGGAAGTGCTGTTTTGCGGGGCAAGGCTTTCCGAACCGGGTGAATTCACAAAAAGGGCATTTTTAAACCAGAGAATTGACCTGACCCAGGCCGAAGCGGTTGCCGATATTATCGCTGCCAAGTCTGCAAATGCATTGAAATTTGCCACGTCCCAGATTCTTGGAACTTTGGGGGAAAAAATCCGGGAGTTAAGGGAACGATTGATTCATTTTTTATCCCTGATTGAAGTCAATATCGATTTTCCGGATGATGTCACACCTTTTTACCCATCGGAAAATGAGATTTTGGGACTTGCCGATGTGCTCGAAAAATGCCGGGGGTTTATCAAACAGCACAATGATGCCTGCTTTTTAAAGGAAGGTATCCGGGTGACCATCTGTGGTTCGCCCAATGTCGGGAAATCAAGCCTTATGAACCGGCTGCTTGAAAAAGACCGCTCCATTATCACTCCTATTCCGGGAACGACACGGGACCCTGTTGAAGAAGGCTTGAATATAGACGGCATCCCTTTTGTAATCACCGACACGGCGGGTATTCATCAAACAGATGACCTTGTGGAGATTATCGGAATAGAAAAAGCAAAAAGTCATATTACCACATCTGATATAATCCTTTATATGAAAGAACCCGGGACTGTATTTTCAGAAAGGGAATTTGAAAAAATCGTACCCCAGGGGAAAAAAGTGATTTTTGTGGTAAATAAAATTGATATCAATGAAGGGAATCTGCCAAGGCTTTCTGAAAAATATCAGCATATTCCGGCTGTTGAGATTTCAGCGCTTTTAAATCAGGGAATCAGGGAGCTGAAACAGAAAATTCTCAATATCAGTATTGCCGATCTGGATATGGCGAAATCTCCTGTTATTCCGAATCTGAGGCACAAAAAAGCCCTGGAACAGGCAGCAGACAGCATAGAAGCCGCTCTTGCCGGGTTAAAAAATGGACAGGCTGAAGAAATTCTTGCCATTGACATTAAAAGCAGTATTGATTCTCTTGGAACAATTACAGGGGAAACAGCATCCATAGATATATTGGATAATATCTTCAGTAATTTTTGTATCGGCAAATAAAGGATTTAAACTCATGGCATTAGATTTAAAAGAACACTTTGTAAAATATGAAGCCCTGGTTGAGATGGTGGATGCCATATTCAGCCGGGTTAAAACCGAGTATCCCAAAGAAGTGTTCTGCAGGGAAAAATGCAGCGACTGCTGTTATGCAATTTTTGATCTCACGCTTATCGAAGCTCTGTATATTAAAGACAGGTTTTTGAAAAAATTCAGCGGTAAACCGAAAAATGATCTCATCGAAATTGCAGATAAAACAGACCGGGCGCTTGCCAGGATGAAACGGGATGCATTCATGGAGGTCAGGAAAGGTGCTGATGAACTCGAAATAGTCGGAAAAATGTCCATGGAGCGGGTCAGATGTCCGCTTCTGGGTAAAGATGATCTTTGTGTGATGTACGAATCAAGGCCTATTACGTGCAGGGTTTATGGTATTCCAACCGCCACAGCCGGGAAAAGCCATATCTGCGGGCGCACAAATTTTAAACAAGGTGAGCCTTACCCGACCTTGAACATGGATAAGATTTATACCCAGCTCCAGCTTTTTTCCGCCCAACTGATCCAAGATATTCATTCGACCAACATCCGGATGCATGAGATGCTGATTCCTGTTTCCATGGCCTTGTTAACGGATTTCAATGAAGACTATATGGGGATCAAGAAAAATGGATAGGTTTACTCCGGAACAGATTGAGGAAAAGAAAAAAGCCATTTTTGATGCCATGGGCAAAAGAGGGCAAAAACAGATTTTAAAGAAGGGTTATGAGAAATGGGACCCTTTCCAGGAACCCAAAGATCCTATTGATATCCGGAAAGACAAAACCAAACGGACTACCCAGGCTCTCATAAGGGAATTTTTAACAGGAGTCAGGCATGAGGAATATTCAAATACCTTTGCCCAGGGCGCCCTTGAAATGTGTCTTGGAATTGTCAACGATGATGAAAAAATACGGGGAATGTTTGAGTTTGCCTGCTGGTATCAGGATCTCTTAAAAAAAGAAGGCTATGATACCCTTTGACAAAGAAAACCTTTTAAATATTCTTTTTCAATCCGATGTTAAACTGACGGCTCAGGGATTCATTAAAGAAATCAAATCCCGGTATTCGTTATCCTTTCATAAAGCAAAAAAGATATTACAGGATCTTGTTGATGATCAGGAACTCACCTATCATTATCTTTACGGTTCCACCTATGTTGAAAAAAGCTTTTTAAAACCGGTCCGGATTTCTGATCATTTTATTTTAAAACCTCCCGGGTATGGCAGTCATCCTGCCGTAAATGATGTTGAAATCATAATCGAGCCGGGCATTTCCTTTGGTTCAGGCCAGCACCCTACCACAAAATTGTGTCTTAATGCCATTGATTTCTGCTTTTTTAAAAATATGGGAATAAATTTTAAAAAAGGGGATATTGGGGCTGATATCGGGACAGGTTCCGGTGTCCTATCCTTGGCCATGTGCCTTGGCGGGCTTACATCCTGTATGGCCTATGAGATTGATCCTGTCTCCATCCGTGAGGCCCGGAAAAATATCGAACTGAACCGTCTTTCTGAAAAAATTGAAGTGATTGAAGACGGCATACACGTCAGCGGAAATATCTTCTCAATCATTTCTGCCAATCTTCGCTATCCCACATTGGCTGAATTGTCTGAAATCATTTATTCAGGTTTATTGAAAAACGGGATCGTGATTTTATCCGGTTTCAGGGAATGGGAAAAAGAACTTGTTTTTAATGTTTATGCTGATAAAGGCTTTGATCTTATTTGGCAGAGAGATGATAAAAAATGGTCTTGCTTTGTACTGGTTAAAAAAATGTGTTAAAAACAAGGGATGAAAGCTTTCCTACAATGTGTTTTTGTCCTTTTTTTAAGTGGTTTTCTCTGCGGGAATATTTATTTCTGGGTCGATGAAAGCGGAACCAAACATTATACCAATGTTACACCACCAGAAGGAAAAACGGTTGAAGAGCTTCTCGAAAGCCGCAAGGCCTTTGCGAAACTGGCATCCGGAGAAAATACTCAACAAAAATTCAAAATTCTGAAAATATTTGATGGTGACAGCCTGCAGGTCATGGCGCTTGATCTTGTATTCAGCATCCGGCTTGTGGGGATTGATGCACCGGAAATCGGGTCTGAAGATTTGAAAGGCCAGCCCTTCAGCCTGGAGGCAAAGGCGTATCTTGAACATCTTCTCAACAACCGGGAAGCCGGAGTAAAAAGTTATGGTGCAGACGGGTATCACAGGCAATTAGCCGAAGTATTTGCTGACGGGAAAAATATAAATATTGAAATGATAAAGCAGGGCCTTGC
>MGTJ01000243.1:24967-25245 GCA_001799395.1 Desulfobacterales bacterium RIFOXYA12_FULL_46_15
AAGATCATTCGGGGTGCGGTCGTGATTATATGGATTTGAATTCTGATGTATGCTAATATACAATTAAGCTATTGTCAGGAAAGGAGGATGTTGTGGGAAAATATCATCATTTGCGCTATGGGTCGTCCCCGGTCAAATTTTCGATTCAGAAAGTTATTGATTATCCGTTCCATTGGCATGATTGTATCGAGATTATTTTCGTACTAAGGGGAAGCCTCCAGCTGGAATTAGTTAAAGATCCCGCCTTAATGAATCCTATATTGATGGGGGAAAAAGAC
>MGTJ01000244.1 GCA_001799395.1 Desulfobacterales bacterium RIFOXYA12_FULL_46_15
AAGAGATTGAAGAGGCATCATCCAGGTGATGGCCGTATTTTTTCAGCTCAGCCCCGCACCCCCCGCAATCGGTGACAATGAAGTCAACCCCTGGGTTGCTGAAAATATCCACATTTTTCCGGGCAGCTGTTTTCAACCCGGCCTTATCACCGGCCAGCATATTGGGTGCTCCGCAGCACACCTGGTTTTTAGGGGTAATAACCCGGTAGCCCAGGGCTGTCAACAGGTTTATCGTAGCCCGGCTGGCATCGCTGAAGATAAGGCTCATGACGCACCCGAGAAAGAACCCGATGGTCCCGCGCGTTTCCCCCCTGGCCGGCATGTCCTCTTTTATCACCCGGCGCAGCGGTTTTTCAGGCAGATCCGGCAGGAGCCCTTCCATCCGTTCCAGCGGCTTTGGGAACATCTTGAGGACACCCAGGGTCCGGACCAGTTTTTGCAGACCCATGCGCTGGTAGAGCCGCATGGGTACCATGGAAGTTTCCAGCCGGTCCGGGTGGGGCAAGAGTTTCCGAAGGACCATGTCTTCCATAAACCCCATGCGGTTTCCCGCTTTGCGTTCACAGGTAAATTCAGCCACCAGTTCTCCGGCGTTGACCCCGCAGGGGCAGGCCGTTGCACAGGCCTGGCAGTCCAGGCAGAGGGAAAGATATTCCAGGAGGCGCTCCGATTGATCCAGTTCTCCTTCCTGAATTTTGCGCACCAGGGCTACCCTGCCCCGGGGTGAGGCGGTTTCAAGAAAGGTCTCCTTATACGTGGGGCAGGTGGGAAGGCACATGCCGCAGCGCATGCAGTTTATCAGTTTGACATAGTCCATGGTGATTCTAAAATATTTTCCCCGGATTCAGTATCCCTTTGGGATCAAAGGCATGCTTGATTCCCTGCATGACCCGGATACCCGATTCTCCCGCCAGCTTTGGCAGGTATTTCTTCTTGGCCAGCCCCACCCCGTGCTCTCCTGTGATGGTGCCGCCCATGGATATGGCGGCTTCGAAAATTTCATCAAAGGCCATGTGGGCACGGCTGATCTCGTCCTTGTCCCTTTCATCGGTCAGGCAGGTGGGATGAAGATTCCCGTCCCCGGCATGACCAAATGTGCCGATGGTAACATTGTATTTTTTTGCAGAATCCTGAATGGTTTTGAGCATGGCGGCAATGCAGCTCCGCGGCACGGTAGCATCTTCCAGGATGGTAGTCGGTTTCATGCGCGCCAGGGCTGAGAGCGCTGTCCTGCGGGCTGTGGCCAGATTGAGCGCCTCACAGGCATCCCTTGCAGTCTGGAAGAATGAACAACCGTGTTTTCTGCAGATCGCCTCCACACCGGCAGCCTCTTCAGCAACCACCACGGGGTGGCCGTCCGCTTCGATGAGCAGGACGGCCTCCACATCCAGGGGCAGCCCGACGTGGGCATAATCTTCAACACATTTGATGGTGACCTTGTCTAAAAATTCCAGGGTGGCCGGAATGATTTTGGCAGCAATAATGGCCGAGACTGCCAGGGCAGCCTGGTTCATTTCGGGAAAATGGGCCAGCATGGTGGTCTTGACCTGGGGCTTGGGGATCAGCTTTACGGTAATGCCGGTGAAAAATCCCAGGGTGCCTTCGGAAGATACCAGGACCGGGTTGAGGCGGTAACCGGCCACGTCCTTGACCACCTTGCCGCCGGTCCGCAAGAGACTTCCGTCGGCAAGAACGGTTGTAAGCCCCATGATATAATCGGCTGTGACACCGTATTTCAGACCGCGCAGGCCTCCTGAATTTTCCGCCACATTGCCGCCCATGGTGGAGATGTTCATGCTGCCCGGATCAGGCGGATAGAACAGGCCGCGCGCTTCCACCTCACGGTGCAGGGCGCTGGTGATCACCCCTGGTTCCACTGTGGCGGTCAGGTTTTCCTCATCCACCTCAATGATCCGGTTCAACCGGCTGGTCTGGACCACCACGCCTTTGCTGCCGGAGATGGCCCCACCCGACAGGTTGGTGCCGGAGCCGCGGGGGGTTACACTGACTCCGGCGCTGTGGCAAAGGCGCATGATGCATGCGATTTCATCGGCTGTCCCGGGCAACAGGACCGCTCCCGGGCGGTTCTCCAGCTCCGGGGTTGCATCATAGCCGTAGACTGCCAGTGACTCCGGGTCCGAGAGGACGTACGGTTCGCCCACGATGGCCTGTAATTCCTTGATGAATAATGGGTTCATGGTTGCCTTTACCCCACTGAAGCCCCGAAAAAAGCCCTCGGTGCCCAAAGGATGATTTCCGGCCAGATGATGCACAATATCAGCCCGACCCACTGGAGAATGACAAAGGGAACAACACCTTTGTAAATATGGTAGATCGTCATTTCCGGCGGGGCAATGCCCTTGAGGTAAAACAGGGAATAGCCAAAGGGCGGGGTTAAAAACGCCATCTGCAGGTTAATGCAGATCAGGGTGCCGAACCAGAGCTGGTTAAAACCGAGTTGCTGGGTGACCGGAATGAAGATCGGGGTGACGATGAGCAAAATCCCCAGCCAGTCCAGAAAACAGCCCAGAAAAAAGATGATGCCCATCATGACAAAGAGAAGGGCGATGGGACTCAACTGGGTGCCCAAAAGGAAATTAGCAATGGCATCCCCGCCGCCAAGACCCATGAAAATCGCCTGAAAGGCGTTGCCGCCCAGAAACAGGGTCATAATCATGGATGTGGTCAGCGTGGTGGACCAGCAGGCATCCTTGATGATTTTCCAGGAAAATTTGCGGTATGCCAAGGCCAGGACAATGGCGCCCACGCAACCCAGGCCCGCAGCCTCGGTGGGCGTGGCAACCCCGCCGATGATGCTTCCCATTACGATGAAAACCAGGACCAGGGGCGGCACAATGGATATGGCAAACATGTTCAGCTTTTCCGCTGTGGTATGATCAGATCCGGTTTCCGGGGGACCATATTCAGGTTTAACGATGCAGAGCACGGCAATATAGATCACATAAAGACCGGCCAGCAAAAGGCCTGGAGAAAAGGCGGCAGCATAGAGCCAGCCCACGGAGATCTGGGTGAGGCTGCCATAGACCACCAGCATGATGCTCGGCGGGATCAGGATGCCCAGAGTTCCTCCTGCGCAGATGGTGCCTGCGATCAGGGGGATATTATAGCGTACTTTCATCAGGGCCGGAATGGCGAGGAGGCCGATGGACACTTCAGTGGCGCCGACCACTCCGGCAGTGGCTGCAAAAACGGTGCTGGCCAGGATGACGGCAATGCCCAGCCCGCCGCGAATCCGTCCCATGACCACATGCATGGTTTCAAAGAGCCGCCTGGCAATACCCGAGGCATCGAGAATCAAGGCCATGAAAATGAACAGGGGAACGGCCACAAGGACGTATTCTTCCATGACCCCGTATGCCCGGTTTGCCAAAAGGCCCAGGATGGCATCAAGAGATCCGCCCCAGCCGATTACGCCGAAAATCACAGCTAGTGTGCCCAGGGAAAAGGCCAGGGGATGGCCGAGCATCAGGGCCAGGAAAAGGGTGAAAAACATGGTGATGGCTAAGGTTTCCGCGTTCATATGTCTTCCCCCTTAAGCTTATACCATTCACGGATGAAATTGGCCGATCCCTGGAGCAGCAGCAGCAGCAGCGAGACCGGGATGATGGTTTTAAACGGATACAGGGGCGGCTTCCAGGCGCTCCAGCTATGCTCCCACTGCATCCAGGATTTGGCCGCATATTCTGTGCCAGCCCAGAGCATGGCCCCGACAAAGGGCAGAAAAATAACCCAGAAGGTGATCAGCCTGAGTATGAGCTGAGCTTTGGAAGGCAATTGCAGAGTAATGATATCAATGCGCACGTGCTTGTCGTGAAGACAGGTCACGCCCATGGCCATCATGAAGTGGAAGCCGTAGATGTAGACCGTCATCTCGAATGCCCAGGTGGTAGGGGCATTGAAGACCTTGCGCATGACCACCTCGTAAAAGACCACGGCTACCAGGGGAACCAGCATCAGGGCCGTAAACCTTCCGATCGCCGAGTTGACGGCATCCACGGCCTGTACAAACTTTTTCAGCATGGGTAATATCCTTTCAAAAAGCCCCGCAGCATTGAAAGAGCTGCGGGGGTATAGCGGTTTTTATTGAAGCAGTTTTCCCTTGACCACGTCTTCCTGGGGCCAGGGGGCAATCCCTTTGCGCATTTCACGCCAGGGAGCATAGGCCTTCTTGAATTCTTCCTGAGAATCCAGGGCTTTTTTCACGTCCGGATTTTTTGCCTTTAAATCTTCCAGATATTTAAACGATACTTTGGCAAACTCCACAATGGTGGCATCATCCATGCTTACAAATTCAGACTTGGCGCCGATAATTTTCAAGGCCTCGATGTTAAGATTTTCCTGCCAGGCATTGGACCACAACTGGGTTTCCTTGGCGCAGATTTCCACAATGGCTTTCAGATCGTCGGGCAGTTGGTTCCATTTATCCTTGTTAAAGACCACATCAAACTGGCAGGAAGGCTGATGCACGCCCGGTTCGATCACGTATTTGGTGATCTCATGGTACCCCTGGGGAACGTTCGCTGCCGGTGAGCTGAACTCACAGCCGTCTATGACGCCGCGCTCCAGGGCCAGGTAGATCTCCGGGCCGGGAAGCGGGGTGACGGAAACACCGAGCTGGGTTAAAATGTCCATGTACCAGCCCACGGTCCGGACTTTCATCCCTTTGAAATCTTCCAGCTTGGTTGCTTTTTTGCTGGAGTGGAGACCCAGTTCCTGGCCGACATTGCCGCAGAAAAAAGGAACAAGGTTGTAACGGCCATAGAGTTCATCGAACATGGCTTTTCCGCCGCGTTCGTAGTACCAGATATTGTATCCTTCGTTGTCCAGCCCGTAAGGCACGGAAGCAAAGGCGACAAAGGCTTCGTTTCTGCCCTTCCAGTAACCGGACCAGGAGTGGAAGGCATCCAGGGTACCCTTGGATGTGGCCTCAAAGATTTCCATGGCCGGGACAATGGCGCCGGTGGTAAAGAGCTTGATTTCCAGGCGGCCGCCGCTGGCAGCCTTGACACTGTCGCAGAAATGCTGGGCAATGTCATGGAATAAAATCCCGCCCCAGGGATCACTCATGCGCAGGGTGTATTTTTGGGTTGAGGTCTCCCATTTCTTGGCAGACCATTCCTTAACTCTTTTGTCTTCACCGAATTTTTCGATTTTTTTGGGCTGGGCCGCTCCGGGCGCTGCGGGGGCAGCCGGGGGCTGTTGGGCCCATACGTTGACCGCGACAAAGGCCGTTACCATTAAAACAACGAATACTGCCACACTCAGTTTTTTCATACCATCTTCTCCTTTAGGGGTTAGGGTTGATACGGGATTTGAGGCGCGCGGCCAAAACCGGCGCCTCATAACTTAAGTTCATAGGGTTGTTTTTTCAGATAGAATTTTCCATCCGGGGTCTTTCCCACGATATCGCTTTGGACAAGATCATTTAGGGATTTGGGTCGCAGATCACGCAGGCCTTTGGGCAGGAAATCGGCTTTGGCATAGGCAAGGTTGATGGCGCTGAATGCATCCAGTGCCCTACGTTCCGATAATTCCTTGAGTATCCGGGTGCCTATGATACGCAGACGCCGGCCGACTATGATCTGGCTGAGGATAAAAGCCCCGATAAAGAAGACAACGCCCATCAGAATCTGTACGGTTGTTGTCATGTGGCGCCTCTTGAGACAGTGAGCTGCAAAAACGGAATCATGTTTTCCATCCTTATGGATAGTGTTGCAAGCCGGTTCATCATTGAACCATAACGATCTTATTGCAATTATCGGCTTAATTGGTAATACCACTAATATAAATAATTTTTATCTGTGTCAAGATAAAAATATAAAATAATATCAATGTAAATTAATAGACAATATTGGCATGGGCTAATGTATTTATAATTGGTCATACCAATTATTGTCCATGAATTGCCATTGACTTCAAGTTCAGTATGTGAGCACGCATCCGCCGTCAAACAGGAGATCTCCGCCGACAAGATACCGGCTATGGTGTGAAAATCCGAAAATGATCAGGTTGGCCGCCTCCATGGGTGTCATCATTTCCTTGATACGGGATTTACCCATCATCACGTTTTTAATCACGTCTTCTTTACTGATGCCTCTTTGTTCTGCCTGGGCCTCTATCTGTTTTTCGGCAAGCGGTGTTCTTACAAATCCGGTGCTTACGGTAAATGACCTGATTTCCCCGTTTCCTTCGGCAGAAATCGATTGGCTTAATGCCCTGAGCCCGAATTTGGTGATATTGTAAGCAGGTTTATTCATGGTGCAGATATGCCCGTGGATGGATGCCATATTAGCGATAACGCCGATACGGTCTGGACTTTTTTTCATGTAAGGGATGACAAGCTTTGATAACAAAAAAGGCGCTCTCAGCATCAATCTCTGCATGAGGTCATATTTTTCCATGGGAAAATCCTCTACCGAGTTGATATGCTGGATTCCTGCAACATTGGCCAGGTATTTAATCTGTCCAAGCTTTCCTGCCTCCTGAACCGCAGTTTGAATATCCTCATCATTGCAGAGGTCGGTTTTGATAAATACCATCTGGCCTCCTGAATCCCTGGCTATCTTCTGGGTTTTCCGTCCTTCGGTTTCATTGATATCAAGCCCGATGGTCATGAGCCTGTTTTTTGCAGCAGCAATGGCAACCGCTCTCCCTATCCCGGTTCCTGAACCTGTGACAATACAGACATTGGCTGTGTTGAAATTCTTATCATTAATCATAAGCGTTTCTTCATAATTGATTTCAGGCTCTTTGATCAACATATTGCTCTCCTTTTTAATATCCCGTAAGAAAGTGTTAAACTTATATCCGGCTTGCATCTTTATCAGCAAATTCCAGACCAGCCTGATTCACAATAATGTTTGTCATGCCAAGACTATTTTAAATGGATCGTATAAATATTTATTGATTGTTCTCGACTTTTATTTTTTTCCGTTCTATAGACAGAATAACTGTAGCAGTATTTATACATGTAGTATCTTTAATACAATGGTTTCATATCATCATTCATAAGGGGGAATCCGTATGACAGAAAATATAAGCGCAGGTTCCATACAGGAATTACAAAAAAAAATCGAACTTTATGAACTCATTATTGATCATATCCATGCCGGAATTCTCATCACGGATGCGGACGGGTATGTCACCCATTTTAACAAACCCTACGGGCGGTTCCTGAATCTTGATCCAAAGGCCCAGATCGGTAAGCATTGTACAAAAGTGGTCGAAAATACAAGAATGCATATCGTTGCAAAAACCGGAAAGGCAGAGATTAATAAATCACATCGCATCAACGGGCATGATATGGTTGTACAGCGGATACCCATTAAGAAAAACGGTGAAGTGATTTCGGTTTACGGCCAGGTCATGTTTCAGACTGTTGAAGAAGTAAAAGAACTTGCAGCAAAATTATCCATGCTCGAGTCAAAAGTTCAGTTGTTTGAAAAAGAACTCTTTGACCTTCGCTCGACCCAATATACATTTAACTGCATCATCGGGGAGAGCGATGAAATAAACCATCTCAAGGCTGAAGCCCGGAAGGCGGCATTAAACGATTCCAACGTTCTGATTACAGGGGAAAGCGGGACAGGCAAGGAACTGTTCTCCCAGGCAATTCACAATGCAAGCCAGCGAAGGCATAACCCCTTTGTACGGATCAACTGTGCAGCAATACCAAAGGATCTTTTGGAATCGGAGTTATTCGGATATGACGAAGGTGCCTTTACCGGGGCTAAACTTAAAGGCAAGCCCGGGAAATTTGAGCTTGCCCACACCGGCACTATTTTCCTTGATGAAATCGGTGACCTCCCTCTTGATATGCAGCCCAAGCTGCTTCGTGTCCTAGAAGATAAGGAATTCGAAAGGATCGGCGGAACAAAAATCATCAGATCCGATTTCAGGGTGATTTGTGCCACAAATCAAAAACTTGAAATATTGATGGAAAAACTTGCATTCAGAAAAGACCTTTTTTATCGTCTGAATGTCATTCCCATCCATATACCCCCTTTAAGAGAAAGGCAAAAGGATATCATCCCCCTTGCCCGGCATCTCTTGAAAAAGATGGCACTGGCTGCCAACCGCCCTCAGATGGGCATAGAGAAAGAAGCTGAAAGGGAATTGGAACGTTATGACTGGCCCGGCAATGCACGCGAATTGTCCAATGTCCTGGAACGTGCCATGTATTCTTCGGGAAACACCACCATTTACAAAGGGGATCTGCCCTTTAGCCTGGACTATGCCACACAGATCCAGGGAGAAAATATAGGGCCTGTTCTGAAAAACGCACAAAGCCAGGCCCAGGTAAAAATCATTTACCAGGCCCTTGCCAGGACAAATTATAATAAGGCAAAGGCAGCAAAGCTTCTCGGGATACACAGGACCCTGCTGTATAAAAAAATGAAAGAATACAATATCGGGCTAAAGCCTGAATGATCTTGCCGTTATTCTTTTTTTTCATTATCATCTGTTAAACCGTCAATCAATATTATTAGATCTTCTTTGCAAAAGATCTGTGAAAGCAGTATACACATCGTAATGTATATTAAAATTTGAGGGAAATGATAGGTTATATGATTCTATCAAAAATCCAATCGATTAAAAATCGCATTGTTGCCATTATCCTTTTTGTCTGTATGATAACCATGGGTACGGCATTTATCATAATCACCATCATGGATATCAGCCGGATTAAGGAAAACATGATAGATCATGCTTCTATTGCCGCCGGTTTGGTGGGCCAAAACTGTGTCAGTGCAATAGCATTCAATTATCCGGATCAAGCTGCGAAAAATTTGAAAGCGCTTAGTACTTTCCCAGGCATGGTGAATGCCTGGGTTTTTGATGCTAACAAAGAACTGTTCGCATCCTATCTGGATGGGGGGAAAATCGATCCTGTTTTTTTAAATCTGGCAAAAAAAACATATCAATATCAAAATGGTTTTCTATATTTAAGCAAACCGATTCATTACCAGGACAAAATTTATGGCATGATCTATCTGAAGATCAGCCCTGAAATCAAAAAAGAAATTTATTCAAGAATCATTGTTGTTACCATACTGGCTTTTGGCCTTATTTTTATGGCTTATTTACTGGCCAGATATTCGCAAAGGATAATATCCGATCCGATCTTGATGTTATCGGATGCAGCAAAAAAGATATCTGATGCGCACAATTATTCAATCCGCCTTGAAAATACCCATGAAGGAGAAGTCGCGATCCTTTACGATTCCTTTAACAGCATGCTGGAGACTATTCAAACCCGGCAAAATGAGAGGGATGCTGCTGAAAGGAAATATAAAGGCATTTTTAAAAATGCGGTTGAAGGAATTTTTCGAATCAGTGCTGACGGACGAATTCTCACGGCAAATCCGTCTTTTGCGGCAATCCTGGGATACCATTGCCCGGATGAGATTGTTTCGTCTGAAAAACAATCATGGTTTCCGGCTGCAAAAAAAGATAAAAACAGATTCATGCAACTGCTGGATAAAGAGGGAAAGATAGTGGACCACCGGATCCAGCTCTTTAAAAAGAGCAGGGATAAATTATGGTGTTCGATTTCAGCCAGCAAAATTCATAATGAAGAGGGAACGGGTTTTTATTATGAAGGATTTGTGATTGATATCACAGAACGTCTGGAAAAGGAAAATGCCTTAAGAGAATGGAGAGTTGCCAGGGCGGCGAACCAGACCAAATCGGAATTCATTGCAAACATGAGCCATGAAATACGAACACCCCTGAATGCATTGCTTGGATTCAGTGAATTATTATCTGCTGACATTAAAGACCCGAAACAGAAAAACTATGTTGAAATAATGAAAGCATCAGGGGAAAGCCTTCTCACGCTTATAGATGATATCCTTGACCTTTCAAGGATTGAAGCAGGTAAACTGGTTATTAAATATAGACCCATCAGCCTTAAAAAACTGTTTTCGGAAATAGAACATATTTTCAAAGAAAAAATCATCAATAAAAAGATTGACTACCAGATTGACCTGGATACCGATATGCCGGATTACCTGCTGCTTGATGAAATACGCCTGAGACAGATACTGTTAAACCTTGTAGGAAATTCGGTTAAATTTACTGAAAGGGGAAGGATCAAGCTAAGCGCTGAAAAACAGGATGTTCAAAATTCCGATACAATTGATCTGATCATTAAGGTGACAGATACTGGCATAGGGATCAGTAAAACGGATCAGACGGCAATATTTGATCCGTTCAAACAGGTGAACGGGCAGATAGACAGAAAACATGGCGGAGCCGGTCTTGGACTGGCAATCTCTAAAAGGCTGTGTGAAGCGATGGATGGGCAGATCAGCGTTATAAGCGAACAAGGTGCTGGCGCAACATTTGAGGTGCATCTTAAAAATGTCAGGATTTCATCAAATGATATCATCAGTGACAGTCAAATTGCATCTCAAGACAAGATTGATCCGACTTGTTTTGCGAAAAGGAAAATTTTAATAGTTGATGATATCGCATCTAATCGTTTTATGCTTAAAGAACTTCTGATCAGATGCAATCAGGATGTTTTTGAGGCCTGTGACGGGAGAGCTGCCCTGGACATGGTAAGGGAAAACCCGCCGGACATCATTCTTATGGATATAAGGATGCCCGGCATGTCAGGAAACCAGGCGACCCGGATACTCAAATCCGATCCGGACACAATGCATATTCCGGTTATCGCGTTTACAGGGGATATAGTGGCAAAAAGCAGGGATGGTATCTTAAAGGCAGGATATGACGGATATCTGACCAAACCGGTAAAAGTGCAGGAATTGGTAAGTGAATTATCAAAATATATCAATGTGGCCTGTATCGGACGTGAGGCCAAAAAAAAGACACGAGCACTGGACTTCTTTACAAAAGCGGAGGTCTTAAATCCTGAAGGGCTTATCCTGAGCTTGACGAACGAGATTTTTTCCCAGGGAGAGAAGCATAAAAACTCGATCATCATCAGCCAGGTGAAAAATTTTTCAGAAACACTATGGCAGTTGGCAAAAAAACATCATGTCCGACCCCTTGCTGATTTCAGCAGAGAATTGACCGAATGTGCGGAACTTTTTGATGTAATCAAAATTGAGGAAAAAATTGAAGAACTGCCTGGCTTCATTAATGAACTGATACAAAAATTATAAGGGAATTGAAATATAAAGCAGATTAAGAGAATATGGAAGCATTCCAAACGAGGGTTGGCAAAAGGAGGCGCTTATGTGTTGCGAAAAGAATACACCTATCTCAAGTGAAATTCTTGTCGTGGACGATGTTGCCCAGAACCGGAAACTGTTGACAGGTCTTCTGACAAAACAGGGATACCGTGTCCGTCCGGCCTCTGACGGCGCTCTGGCACTTAGGTCAGCCGTCCTTAAACCGCCCGATCTGGTCCTGCTGGACGTGATGATGCCAGGGATAGATGGATTTGAAACCTGCCGCCGGTTAAAAAATGATCCAGCCACACGGGACATCCCAGTGATTTTTATGACTGCCTTGAATGATGTCCAGGACAAACTAAAAGGATTTGAAGCCGGTGGTGTGGATTATATTATAAAACCGTTCAGTAAACCTGAAGTCATTGCACGTATCAATAACCAGTTGTCCCTGTTCAGCCTGAAAAAAAAGCTTGAAGAAAAAAATTATCTCTTGCAGCAGACTGTAGATAAGTTGACAGACGCGCTGGCAGAGATAAAGACACTTCAGGGGGTTATTCCCATCTGCTGCTCATGTAAAAGAATCAGAGATGAAGAAGGGGTCTGGGAGCCGCTCGAAAAGTATTTCAGTACACATACCGACGCTGTTTTCAGCCATGGCATCTGCAGGGAATGTACAGATAGGTTATATCCTGAAATTCAGATCCCTGACGATTAGGACACTCCCTCGATATTTTCCAGCAGTGATAACAAGGAAGCATAATCCAGGTTGTCTGCCTTTTTTTTCAAAACAAAGGCCAGTGAGACATCCTGTTCGGCGATCCGTTCCACAATCCCGGGAACGCGGGTCATGTCCAGCTCCAGAACGGCGGTGAAAAGTTCATCACGCAGCCTGACCGGCAGTTTTGCCAGTCGCAGGCTAACTTCCTCTGCCTGCAGCTCAACCCGTGCCTCTGGTTCAAGTTTTGTCTTATCTACGGTCTCAAGCCTGAGATGCCTGGCCATGACCTGAAAAATATCCGATTCCTGATAGGGTTTGCCCACAAAGTCATCATACCCTGAGTCCAGGATTAATTCCCGCTGACTTTCAAAAACGTTGGCTGTTAATGCTGCAATTTTAACTTTTTTTCCCCCTGGAGCCTGTCTAATCGCCCGGGTTGCCTCCAGGCCGTCCATGACAGGCATCCGCACGTCCATCCAGATAAAGTCTGGCCGCCATTGTTTGAAAAGCGCCACTGCAATTTCACCATTTTCAGCCGTCCGCACCTTAAACCCGACATGTTTAAGAAGCTTTTCCATCAACATCCGGCTTTCCGGCATATCATCGGCTACCAGGACACGAAAAGATCTCCGGCCAGGCAAAAGCCCGATAACCCGATCCTGGCGGATATGATCAAGATCCGGTTCCATGCATTCCCGGACATGGATTTTAACGCTGAAAAGACTGCCTTTCCCAACCTGGCTTGTGACCGTGATATCCCCGCCCATCATGCGCGCATACTCCCGGCTGATGGATAGTCCCAGTCCGGTTCCGCCCTGATAGCTTCTGCCTGCGGCAGCCTGTTCAAAATAGACAAAGATCTTTTCAAGCTCATCTGAGGCGATGCCGATCCCGGTGTCTGCCACGTCCATGGACAGGCAGATTTTTTCATCATTTGTTTTTTCTGCCGCCACCCGCATTTCGATACCGCCCCTGTCTGTGAATTTGACTGCATTTTCCAGCAGGTTCACCAGTATCTGGCGGAGCTTGCCAGCATCTGCTTCCACATAATGCGGAAGCAGTCCGATCCCGCTGAATTGAATGGACAGATGACCGGCATCGGTTCTGATCTTAAACATCCCGTACAGGTCCCATAACAAGGTGTGAAGATCAAAGGCAGAGGGCGTCAGCACAATATGGCGGGCCTCGATTTTAGATATTTCCAGGACTTCATTGATGAGATTGAGCAGATGCTCCCCGCTGCGGTTAATGATGTTAAGGGAGGCACTCTGTTCAGCCGTCAAATCCGTATCCTGCTGCATCCATTGAGAATAACCCAGAATGGAAGTCAGCGGTGTGCGCAATTCATGGCTCATATTGGCCAGGAATTTACTCTTGGCCCGGCTGGCGGCTTCAGCCCGTTCCTTTGCACTGAACAGTTCTGCCGTCCTCTCTTTTACAATATCTTCGAGATGGCTCAAATGTTTGATCAATGCTTCCTCAGCCTTTTTTCTCAGGGTAATGTCAAGAGCTGAGATCAGCACTTTATCGAGACATTGTTCATGACCCGGCGCCACTGCGAATCGAATAGCCAGCCAGGTCTTATCCCTTTTTGGCACTGTCAGGGCCGTTTCTCCTTCGAATTGCAAACCTCCTTTTGAAACCGTTGCCAGTACCTGTTTTAAAAAGCGGGATGACAAGGAAATGACCGGCAGCTGCGAGATAAAATCCGCTTTGTCCCTGCACTGCAGCAGATCCAGACTGGCTTTATTGACATCCACAATCCTGACCTTCCGGATGCAGGTGTAAACAGCTTCCGGGTGGGCGCTAAAATAACGATCAATATCTGCCGGCGGCTGAAACTCCTTCAAATATTGGCTGACAAGGGAGAGGTCTCCCTCCATCAGTGATATGGGAGAGTGATCAAAGAGTGCACGATAATGTATTTCGCTTTGCCGCAGTGCTGTCTGATGCGCTTGAATTGTGCGGTTCATATGGAGAAAATCGGCTGCCAGGCGGTCCAGTTCCGCAAACTCGACCGGGATGGACTCAATGGATTTGACCTGATCGAAATCACCGGCAGCCAATTCATCCAGGCATCGGCTGAGTTGCTCCAGCGGAACAACCACCTTTTGTTGCAGTTGTCTGCGAAGCCGCCAGATCACTATCAGCCAAATTGACAGCGATAGAGAAAACACCGCAGCAGTAATCAATAAATAGGGGATCAGCAAAACCCCCAGGTTGATTTGTTCTATTACAATCCAGTCTACGTTTTTAATATGCGCTGAACATCCTAAGACCCATTTTTCTTCATGTATGTAAACCATGGCGCCGTTTTTATGCCGGCCCCGGGAGAATATTGCCAGATCCCTCATATTGGTCTGTTGCCTGACAAGGTTATATACCGGATGGGCCAGTACGGTTCCTGACTGGTCAAGAATAAAAATTGAGTTTTTTTTAAGATTGCCTTGTCCCTTTGCAATTTCGAACTGAAACGCACCCAGGTTTAAGGATCCTGCCACACGTCCGCCCCGGGAAAGTGATTTGACAAGATAGACCGTTGGATCACCGGTTCGAAGTGATACAAAGGGACGGGAAATGGTGATGCCTTTTTTCCCGGCATCCTGGAAATCTGACAGATTGGACATATCCATGCCCACATAGGCTGGATCATAGGGCGCTATCAGTTTGATCCTGAGGGATTCATCCAGATAGTAAATCGTCTCAAAATGTTTATAGGACTCCCATGTGCTTTGCATGAAAGCGCCAATATTGCCGTTTGCCGAAGCATCGGCCGATCTGGCCATGGCGTCCAGTATCCGGCTTCCCTGATCAAGATGGAGTTCTACCATCCGCGCAATGGAAGCCACGGTCTGCTCCTGCTGATTGATCAGGGCCCGAATCCCCAGGCAGCCCATCACTCCTATTCCAAGTATCCCGACGGTCAGAAGCGGAATAAAAAGACCGCACAGCACGAGATTCGATACCAACCTGTTGAGAAAAGGAGATTTTTCTGGAATCATCATTTGCATCTGCCTGTTTCATATCAGATCTTATATCGGATTCTATATCAGGGCATGCCAGAGTCAATCCGTTTAAGATCGATAAATTTACCCTTATGGACAGCACCAACATAAAACGGTCGTATCACATCCCCCCATTTGTCCATGGAGAAAGCATCGACCAAACCGGAAAAATTTTTTATCTCTGACAAGGCCTTTCGCAGGCCTTCGGGTTTTCCCCCTGTTTTCTCAAGGGCGGCGGCCAGGACTCCGGCAGCTTCATACCCGAATGCCGCGCCAAAGGAAGGGGCACGCCCGTAAGCGTTCTGATAGAGCTTTTTGAAATTAAGCAGGGTTTCTTTCTGGCTATTCAGGGCGTAAGCCTGCTCGATTTCCATCCCTTCTACCGCCCGCCCGCCTTTTTTAATCAATATCTCTGTCTGAGCCCAGGCAGAGGTAAACATGGGGATTTTCCAATTCATCAACAACATTCTCTGGGCAATAAATGCGGTATCATGATCTGAAGCCACGATGAGCAACCCATCCGGGGCTTTGGTGTGCAGTCCGGATAAGAGGACGTCATAGTCAGGCCGGGCAGAGGAAGAAAACCAGATTTCACCTGCAATATCACAGCCCATGGACAGATAGGCCCTGCAAAAAGAATCCCTGTAGGACCGGCAGTAGGCTGTGTTATCTGAATCATACATCACGGCAAGCCGTTTTATGCGGCGATCCTCACAAATATGCCTGGCAAAAATATCCCCCCGCCTGTCATGGGGAGGAATAACTCGGAAAAAATAATCATCAAGGCCTGCCAGATCCTGGGTGGTTGCCGTGGGACTCAGCATGACCACATGGGCTGCATTGATCAGCGGCACGCCGATAATGGTCTGAGAACTGGTTGCATGTCCGATGATAGCGACAACGCCTGCCTTTATCAATTCCTGATCAGCTATTTTTGCTCCTTCAGGCGTACCAAGGTCATCCCGGATCATCAGCCGGATCGGTCTGCCTGCAATCCCGCCTGAGGCATTGATGTGTTCAACCGCCAGCAGAACCCCGTTACGCTCCTGAACCCCCAGCTCTGCCTGCCTGCCTGTAAGCTGGCCGGCAAAACCGACCGGGATATCGCCATTATTGCCACAGCCATATAGTAAAAGAGCTGCGATAGAAAGCGGCAGAACGATCAGGGCAGCACAGCGCAACAGATTTTTCATTAAACCGTGTCCCATTCTTCCATTCTCCTTGCCGGATTTAAGGAGTCAGGCCAGATAAAGATCATCTATCAAAAGCTGCAAAGCCTGATAATTACCGGCAATACCAGCACAATTCCAAATCCTTAAGAATAGTTGATGACGTAAGCTGATGTTTTTCCAATACACGATGGGCCTCCTTTGTAATATGGATTACAATTCTTACAAACTGTAAAGAATCGCTTCCTGTTCGTCAAGGATTTCATCCAGGATATGGCTGTTGGTCATGGGGTTCATCATCACGGATCTTAAGACCACGACATTGTGGGGATCAGCCGGGGAATTTCTGAGCCGGGTTCTGGAGACAAAACTTTTACCAGCCTCCCTCTGGATTCTCTGGATTTTGATATTGATCTCGTCCAGGATGGCATCCAGTTCCTGCCGCTCTTTTAAATCAGCAATCTCTAGTTTTTTCCGGATATCCGGCGGTATCAGCCTGTAGGTCAGGATATTTAGTTCAGGTTTTGTCACGAGCTGGAAAAGCGGTCTTTTTTTAATTTTTTTGGCAAAGAGTTTTGCCGTTTCAATGCCGTGCTCGATCATCAGGGCATAGCCTTTTGATCCCATGATCTTGAGGGCGCTGTCAAGGATCAGGGAATTGGCTTCCCGTGACCCTTCAAGGGTTTTGATGCCAAGATCCACGCTGCCGGGCCGGATCACGTATCTGGCATGGTAGACAATGGTGTCAAGGGCTTTGGGGTCCTTGAAATAGACCATGCCCGAACTCATGGGCATGTAAAACTGTTTGTGGCAGTCAATGGTTACGGAATCAGCCCGTTCAATGCCTTTTAAAAGATGGCTGTATTTTTCAGATAAAAGCACTGGCCCGCCCCAGGCCGCATCTATGTGAAAATGGATGTGATGCTGTTCACAGATATCGGCAAGCGAGGGCAAAGGGTCAATGATACCGGTTTCCGTAGCACCGGCAATCCCGATAATAGCCATGATTTTTGTTTTTTTATCAGCTGTCAGGTCTTTTATTTTTGCTTTCAGCTTTTTAAGATCAATGCTCCGCTTTGCATCCACATCAATGGGGATGACGTTCTGGTTGCCAAGACCCAGGATGCCTGCCGCTTTTCTCAGGGAATAATGACCCCGCTTGGATACCAGGATCACCATTCTTTCAAGGTCATGGGCCATCATGGCCGCATGGAACCCGTTTTTTTCAATACTTTCAAAATTGCCTTTGGGCGGGAAACAGTGATTTCTTGCCACCCAGAGGGCTGTGAGGTTGGCCGTGGTTCCGCCGGATGTGAAAACACCCAGCGAAGTATCGGCGTTCTGGACATGTTCAAGGTAAAAGGATTCCTCAAGATTGAAGATCATGCGGTGGATTTTGGCAAGGATCTGTTTTTCAAGAACCGACAATACCTTGGAAGTTTCAAGCTTGATGACATTCTGGTTCAAGGCAGCGGTAATGGCTTTCAAATGAACCATGAAAAAGGGGATGGCAGAGGTCATATGACCGATAAAATATGGGGAAGCCACATTGACGGCCTTTGGGGCAATTTCATCAATGATGTCCTTGATCACGTCGGCAAGTTTTTTCTTAGGTTCGGTATTGATTTTTGTGTCGGTAAAGTCTTCGGCGAGTTTGATGAGGCTGATTTCTTCAGTAACCCCCACATGCGTGTTCAAAAAATCATGAAGCCCGAACAGGATCTGTTCCATATATTTTACAAGGGTGTTTCTGCTTTTTTCATCTTCAGGCCGGATAAACACCCGGTGAAGGGTGTTCCAGTCAGCAACAAGAGATGAAGATCTGTCTTTTGTTCCGGTCATGATCTGTATCAAAGGTCTCCTATGTGCTTTATTATGAACCCGTTTTTTTGATGACATGTATCACAAGAATAAAGAGGGATACACCTTTTTTTGTTTTTCTGGGGAAATTTATCTTTTAAAAGCGGATGAAAGCCTGTAAATACTTAGAAAAAAAGAAAAGGAGAAAATCATATGGATCTTCATCAGACCGATATCCTGACAAAAATATCCAGGTACAATCTCATCAGAAACGGAAGAATGATTTATATCGATGTCCACCAGAAAATCCAGGGCAACCTTGCAGGCAAATATGTGGCTGTGCCCAACCTGGTGAATATCGTTGCAAAACCAGAACATCAGGGTGCAGGAGAGGATGAACAAAAAGCCCTGGAAGACTGCCTTAAAAAAATAAAAGGCCTTAACCTGGAAGACCTTTTCCCCACAACTGTTCCAAGAAGAAATACGCTCAAGGACAATTAAATAAAAAAAGCCTGCTGCGGTTAGACCGCAACAGGCTTTGAACGGGCTAAACCGTTTTAACCCCTAAGCTTTTCACCCATTTCAAACCCGAGATCCAGGGCTTTTTTATTCATGTCCATGAAATCCTCGGCAATGGTCGTCTCCAGCACCTTCAGGATGGAATCCGGTTTGATGAGTTTTGAGACCCCGATCAGGGCGCCCAGTACGCAGATATTAAATACAATGGGCTTGCCGATTTCCTTCATGACCGTGTCATACATGGGAAGGTTGATATGAACGGCATCCACCTTTTTTTCAACGGCAACATATTTTGAATCCACCAGGAGAAGGCCTCCGGGCCGGATAATGGATGCAAATTTGTTATAACTTTCCTGGGTCAGGCTGATCAGGATATTGGGCTGGACCACTTTTGGAAAAAAGATTTCCGTGTCGTCAATGATGACGTCGCTCCGGGTGGAGCCCCCCCGTGCAGCCGCTCCATAGCTCTGGGACTGGATGGCATTTTTGTTTTCATAAATCACCGCAGCTTCTGCAAGGATGATGGAAGCCGTGATAATGCCCTGTCCACCCGAACCTGAAAAAACCAATCGTGAACGTTCCATCATGCTTTTCCTTTCATTGCGGTTTGGATGATTTTGTCATAGGCTTCACAGTATTCAGGGACATCTGTCTTTTCAACAAAAATACCCCTCTGGATCAGGTTTGGATTATCTTCCAGTTTTTTGGAGCCGATTTTAACCGTATTGTTCTTATAGCCTTCCATCATCTGGATGGCATCCCCTTCCTTGTTTTTCCGGCCGTAATAGGTCGGGCACTGGGTCAGGATTTCCACAACCGAGAAGCCTTTGTGGGTGATGGCTTTTTTCAGGAGGTCTTTGCATTCAATGGCATGGAACACCGTGGATCTTGCCACGAAAGTTGCACCTGCACTTCTGGCCAGATCTGCAATGTCGAATTCCCGGTCAATGGTTTTATAAGGTGCTGTGGTGGCTTTTTTCCCGCTGCCGGACAGGGGTGAGAACTGGCCGCCGGTCATGCCGTAAATCCGGTTGTTCATGACAATGGCGGTGATGTCGATATTTCTTCTGGCCGCGTGGATAAAATGATTGCCGCCGATGGCCAGGGCATCCCCGTCACCCATGGGGACAATAGCTTTCAGCTCGGGTTTTGACAGCTTGACCCCGGTGGCAAAGGCCAGTGCCCGTCCGTGAATGGTATGAAGCGAATGAAAATCCACATATCCTGAAATCCGGGAAGAACAGCCGATGCCGGACGTGATGACAATGTCGTTCTTGTCCAGGCCCAGCTCATGGACGGCCCTGAGCAGGGATGAGAGCACAATACCGTGGCCGCATCCAGGACACCACATATGGGGGAAGAACCTTGGCCGGATATAATCTTTAAAATCAAATCGTTCTTTTGTCATATTATACACCTTTCCCCTGGATCATTCTTAAAAGGGTTTTGATATCGCTGGGTGAGATCAGTTCTCCGTCCACCCGGTTGGCAAGAAATACATTGTGCGGATTGTCCACGGCATTTTTTACCTGGGTGACCACCTGGCCCATGTTCATTTCAACCACAATGACTGCTTTTGCACCGGCACATTTCTCCCTGACGATATCGGCCGGGAAGGGCCACAGGGTCTGAAGTTCCAGGACGCCTATTTTTACCCCGCGGGCCCTCCTGTTTCTGGCCATGTGAACGGCGGACCGTGCAGAAGACCCGTAGGAAATCAGGATATAGTCGGCATCATCCAGCCAGTATTCCTTATACATGGCAATTTCATTAACATTGTTTTCGATTTTATCGACCAGGTGCCGCAGGAGTTCAGAAACGATTTTAGGATCATTGCTCGGGAACCCCCACATGTCATGGAAGAGGCCGGTTACATTGTACCGGTGCTCCCCGCCGAAATCAGACATGGGAAGACGGCCGTCTTCCCTGGGGAGGTAAGGATGATAATCCACCCCCTTTTTGACTGAGGTCCTAAGCCGCTCCACCACAGGGATTTCTCCCTGTTCCGGGATCACGAGTTTTTCCCGCATATGGCCGATGACTTCATCCAGAAGGAGGATCACCGGGGTCCGGTAGGTTTCCGCCAGGTTAAAGGCCTGTACCGTGATATTGAATACATCCTGGTGATTGGAAGCGGTCATGGCAATGATGGCATGGTCGCCATGGGTTCCCCACCGGGCCTGGTTGATATCTCCCTGGCTGACATGGGTGGGATTGCCTGTGGAGGGGCCGCCGCGCTGGACATTGGCAATGACGCAGGGGATTTCCGCCATGCAGGCATATCCGAGCGCTTCCTGCTTGAGTGAAAACCCGGGACCCGAGGTGGCGGTCATAACCTTATGGCCTGTGAGGGATGCTCCTATCACGGCCCCCATGGAGGCGATCTCATCTTCCATCTGGATGAATTTCCCGCCTTTCTGCGGAAGTCTTGATGCCAGATGTTCCGCTATTTCCGTGGACGGGGTGATCGGGTATCCGGCAAAAAAATCCAACCCGGCATAGATGGCGCCTTCCACGCAGGCTTCATTGCCCTGGATAAATTTGATATTGTTTTTATTGTTCATTTTCCCCATCCTGTTCTATGATTTGTATGGCCAGGTCAGGACACCTGAGTTCGCATAACCTGCACGCAATGCAATCTTCAGGCCGCACAGCATCAGCTTTTTCCTGTTCGTCGAATGCAAGAACTTTCTTTGGACAGAAATGAATGCAGATGCCGCACCCTTTACACCATTCTTTGTCTATTAAATGTTTGACTGTTTTGCCTTTTTCCATAATATCCTCTTGGTTAGATAATCACTATCTACTGATTTAAGGCCTTTCATTAAGTGGTTTTTTATCGTATGTCAAGGATAACCGTTATTCAACTGAAGCAGATTCATTGTTTTTTATTCCATAAAAAAAAGCATGCAAAAAAAGCAGGTTACGGAAAAGTTGAATGGTTGGGCCTTTTCATGTTTTCATCCTTGAAAATGACCTTTGTCTGATTTTAAAAAAAATTAAAAAAACGATTAAAAAAAAATTAGCTCTTATGAATTAGCTCTTATATATATTGGTTTTAAAAATAAGTAATTTTTTATGGATAATTGTAACCAATTGTTGTATTCAACATCATGTCTTCAGAATTTATCACCATTTATATTGATCGAAATCAAAAAATTTCTTTATTCAGGCAGGTTTACGAAAAGATCAGGGATCATATTCTGTCCGGATTCCTCAAACCCGGCACCCGGCTTCCTCCCACAAGACGCCTGGCAAAGGAATTAAATTTGTCCAGGAATGTTGTCATGGAAGCTTATGACCAGCTCCATGCCGAAGGCTATATTGAAAGCAGCCAGGGGTCTTATACACAGGTGGCCAAAAACACTTGTTATCATGGGTATTCATATAAAACGCCGGCAATGGCAGGACCGGAAAAGAAAAAAGCCGGTTATGATATTGAATTTAAGACCGGTATCCCTGACCTGAACCTGTTTCCCAGGGCTGCCTGGGGGAAATATCTGAAAGCGGCAGTCATGGAGGCAAAGGATGCCGAGCTTTCCTATTATGAGCCAGAGGGCCATTTGGGGCTTCGGGAGGAACTGTCTGCTTATTTGTACAGGGCTAAAGGGATTAAGGCTGATCCGTCCCGGATTGTTATCACAAACGGTGCCACACAGGCGCTTTCACTGGCTGCCGGGATATTGCAGAAAGAGCATTGTGAAGCGGTTATTGAAGATCCCGGGGGGTATGGGGTGATTCAAATCCTTGAGAAAGCAGGGTATCGCCTGAATCCGGTCATGACCGGCAGTAAGGGGATTGTTCCGTCCGGTATTAAGATGACGCCGCATATCAGGATGATATATATTACCCCATCCCATCAGTTTCCCATGGGAAGCATTCTGCCTGCGGCAAGCCGGATAGAGCTGCTTCATCTGATCCGGGACAGGGATATTTATATTATTGAAGATGATTATGACAGCGAATTCAGGTATGATGGGCCGCCGATTCACCCGCTGAAAGCCCTTGATCCTGAAAAGGTGATCTATCTCGGGTCCTTCAGCAAGGTTTTAAGCCCGGCGTTGAGGATCGGGTATTCGGTCCTGCCGGCGGCACTGGTGGAACAATTTAAACAGAAAAAACATTTTTCCGATGCCCAGTCTCCCATGATGGACCAGATTGCCCTGATGAAATTTATCAAAGACGGCCTGTTTGAAAACCATGTGCATAGAATGAAAAAGGTTTACAAAAGAAAAAGAGATGTCCTGGTCAATGTGCTGCTGGAGGAATTCAAAGACAGTATCCGGATTTATGGTGAAAATGCAGGCCTGCATCTTGTCGTAGAGTTCAAAGAGACCATCCTGCCGGTCAACGGCAGGTTTGAAGTCTGCCATAACGGGGTGTTTATCCATTCCGTGGAAAAGCATTGCCTGGAAAAAGGCAGGCATAAAAATCAATTGATTTTCGGATATGGCAATCTTTCGGAACAGGATATTGTTTCAGGTATCAGGAAATTAAACGGATTTAAACCATATCGGGCAGATCTGTAGGGAACAACAACGCATCCCTATGTCGTTGCGGCAGCGATTGATTATTTTAAAGAATGCAATGCCGCCGAAGCAGCGGTGGGTGAAAGCCCGGTCACCGGTGTGCATATGCCTGAAGCATATGGCTTTGAACGAGATCGATCTGATTTTTTAAAGGTCTTTTTAAGCCCCATCGACCCCAGACAGCCCTTAAATTCAATATGCCTGTTTTATATCAGTCAGTTACGTTTCTGATACCTTGATAAGACCGGGGTATCTTTCCCCAATTGCCGGACACAGGCTTTTTGTGTGTTAATGATGCATGCGGTGTCTTTTCATTCATTTCACGCATTCCTTGAAAATGGTCATGTTTAAAAAAACCTTTTTACAAAGATGGCATATAATTTGCTCTTGTTCTGGCAAATTGCGGCATTGAGAACTTTTGATGGTGTGCGTCAGGAAATGTCTGACTGGTCAGACAGGGTTCTTAATAATAATTTTTAAACAGCTAAAGCGAAATACGTATGTATGAACATCTTTTTTCTTCATTGAAATTGGGGAAGACAAAATTGCCGAACCGGATTTGTCTTTTGGCCCACCGGACCAATTTCGGCAGGGGCGGTGTTTTAAACGACCGTCATATTGCCTATTATCGCCGGCGTGCCCAAGGAGGATGCGGATTGATCATCGTTGGCGAGCTGGCTATTCACCAGAATGACCGGCCCTGGGAAAGCCTTATTGATTTACAGGCCCCGGGAGTTACCAAAGATCTGCAAAGACTCACGGATGCGGTTCATGAATTTGATACCCGTGTGTTTGCCCAGTTAAACCATCACGGATTCCAGAGCAGCGGGCATATTACCCGCAAACCCGTATGGGGGCCTTCGGCTGTGTCTGATATCGTGTTTGGGGAAACCTGCAAACCCATGGAACCCGAGGATATGATCGAACTCCTGGATGCCTTTGGCAGGGCGGCCCAGCGGGTGAAAGAGAGCGGGTTTGACGGCCTGGAGATTGACATGGGGCCGGAATCCCTCTTGAGGCAATTTTTATCTCCCATCAGCAACCACAGGAATGATGAATATGGTGGAAGTTTGGATAACCGGATACGTCTGCCCTTGCAGGTGGTGGATGGTATTCGTAAGGCTGTGGGTAAGGATTTTACAGTGGGTGTCCGTCTTTGTGCAGATGAAAAGTTCTGGAGCGGTATTACTCTTGAAGAATCCTTGCCCATGGCCAAGACCTTTGAAAATACAGGGCAGATTGACTTTATTAACATAGCTGTGGGAACCTATTATAATCTTCACATGATCATGCCCTCGGATCATGTCTTAACCGGGTTTACCATTGAAACGGCTGAAGCTATCAAAAAAGGGGTAAACCTGCCTGTATTTGCAAGTTACCAGATCGGTTTTCCGGGCATGGCGGAAAGCATTATTGCTGAAGGTAAAGCTGATGTGGCAGGCTTTGTCCGGTTCATGATCTGCGACCCGGATATGGCCATAAAGGCCAAAGAAGGCAGAATCCAGGACATCCGGTATTGCGTCAAGGATAATAAGGGATGCATCGGCCGCTTGAACCAGTCAAAGACCCTGGGTTGTATTCAGAATCCCGGGGTCGGCCATGAACCCCTTAAAGGAGAAGACACCCTGACAACCGCAATAAAAAAGAAGAAAATAATGGTTGTCGGGGCCGGGCCTTCGGGTATGGAAATTGCCCGGGTGGCGTGTGAACGCGGGCATACGGTGGCCGTCTATGAAAAAGAAGATGATGTGGGCGGCCAGGTCAACCTGATCGGGAAACGCCCCGGCCGTGAATCCATGCCCAATGTG
>MGTJ01000245.1 GCA_001799395.1 Desulfobacterales bacterium RIFOXYA12_FULL_46_15
GCCTGGGCTCTTCTAAAACCAGCGTTCAATAACAGGGAAAGTCCACATGTTTTTGAAATTCGGAAATCACCATCTCATATAGAAGTCCTCTCCTATTTAATTTTACTCTGACTATAATTATTCTAAAATAATGAATTCAACAGCCTGGAGTCATCATCAATCAAATTCATTGAAAAATTATATAAATATGATACATAATATAAAAAGGAAGAAATCAACACAGGTGAAAACATCAAAATGGCCACAGCAGAGCAATTAAAAGCATTATTGAAATCGCATTTTAGCGGGGAAAAAGAGCGCTTTTACACTATTTCTCTGCAACTGGCAGCTCATGAATCCCGCCAAGGTCATGCGTCTCTGGCGAATGAACTTAGATCCATAATTGATGATGGCAAAAAGAAAAATTCTTCCAAGATTATTCCGTTCCCAAATGAACTTCAGGGGTTGGTACTTACCGAAGATGCTGAAGTCTCCAAATCATCACTGATCATACCGCAATCACTTCAAAAAAGGATTGATAGAATCATCCATGAATACCGGCAAAAGGGAAAATTAAAATCCCATGGACTTAATCATCGGCGCAAAATTCTTTTAACCGGTCCTCCTGGAACAGGTAAAACGATGACGGCCAAGGTTCTGTCTAGAGAATTAGGAATAAAACTCAACACCATCCAAGTGGATAGACTTGTTACTAAATTCATGGGCGAAACAAGTGCAAAGCTCAGACAGATTTTTGAGATGATAAGCCAGTCCCATGGCATCTATCTCTTTGATGAGTTTGATGCCATTGGAGCCGAGCGAACCATGGATAATGATGTCGGTGAAATGCGTCGGGTTCTGAATGCCTTCCTACAGTTTATTGAGCAAGACCACTCGGACAGTCTTATTATTGCCGCCACAAACAATCCAAGACTTTTGGATCATGCCTTATTTAGACGATTTGAAGATGTTTTAACCTATCAATTACCTTCGGCTGAAGAAAGACAACTTTTAATCAAGAATATAATGGGATCTTTTCTCCAAAAAAATATGGTTTGGAATAAAGTCCTTAAGCAAAGCAAAAACTTATGTCATGCTGAGATTGACCATGCTTGTAAAGATGCAATTAAAAGCCTAATTCTATCAGGTAAAACAAAAGGAAATGCAGCCCTGTTAATCCGAGTGCTAAGTGAAAGGCAAAATACTTACCGGGAGAACCCGCTGCCATAAAACATGTTCCGAAAATATCCTCACATCCTTCTTCCAATAAAACCAGTCTCTTCCACATTCACCACTACACAGGGAGGCGGCAGCGGCGAAAAGAAAATTAGAAAAGATTTAAATCCTCAAGAACATAGCGGCTTTCTTAAAAACAAGTTAGATAGGGCCTGGACCGATACCGAATCGGAATATTTATCCTATAGAATTGAACGAAATGGGATCTACCTGGAATTTAGAGGAGCCCGAGGCTTCGATCTTACGACAAAAAGCCTAGATGACTTGCAATCAAAAAAAATAAGGCTTCTGAACATCAGGGAAGAACAAAAAATAGTTCAAACCTCTAAAGAATTAGGCGAGTTCCAGACAGAAACCAGAGCAACCGTTTTTGTGGCCAATGAAAAAAAAGAGCATTTTTTTAAGAAAATTCAGGAATATGCAACAGAAGTCACAGACAAAGGCTATCCCAAACATGCTGATTTAATAAACAGTATTGCCGATATCAGAAAAGCTGATAAAATCCATTCTTTCTGGATGGACGATAAAGATTTAATACCCGGGGAAGCGGCGCAATGGTGTGAAGTCTGGCTTAATACTGAAAGGGAAGAAATCTCTGATATTTTTGATACCCTTTTGAAAAAATTAAAAATTTTAACAAAACCCCGCAGCATAAAATTCCCAGAACGAATTGTAAAAATAGTTTTGGTCAACAGAGATCAGTTAGGGATGTTATCGCTTCATTCCGATGATATTGCAGAGTACAGAAGAGCCAAAGAAACCGCCTCATTCTGGTTGGATATGAAAAATGTCGATCAAACAGAATGGGCAGAAGATCTGCTCGATAGATTACAAATATCTCCGGACCCGGATGTTGCCGTTTGCATATTGGATACCGGTGTAAATAACGGTCACCTGTTACTGAAGCCCATTTTGTCTGACAGAGATTGCCAGACCGCAGACCGGGAATGGGGAACGCATGATCATAACAAACATGGAAGCCTGATGGCAGGGATAGCTGGCTATGGGGATATTGAGGCATGCCTTCAATCCAGTGGTCCCATTAACATCAATCACTGCCTTGAATCGGTAAAGATAGTCCCCCCGCCTCCGGAAGAGAATAAACCGGAGCTTTGGGGAGATGTCACGGCAAGGGCAATTGCTTTCGCAGATTTTCAAAATCCCCGCAGAAAAAGAATTGTTTGCATGGCAATCAGCGCCACGGACACAAGAGACAGAGGGGTACCAACCTCGTGGTCTGCACAACTTGACCAATTGGCGTCCGGATGTTTGGGTGATCCGCAGCGCCTCCTCATTGTGTGTGCCGGAAATCTTAACGATCTTGCTACAGCTAAAGAATATCCTCATGCCCAGGAAACTGAATCTGTTCACGATCCAGGACAATCATGGAATGCTCTAACCGTGGGGTCGTATACCTGCCTCGATCAGATCCAAACCCCTGATATGGAGGGGTACAAAGCAATTGCACCTAAAGAATGCCTATCACCTTTTTCTTCTACATCCACAAACTGGGATAACTGGCCCATAAAACCGGAAATTGTTATGGAAGGAGGGAATCTTGCTATGGATGATACTGGATTTGTTTCGGAATGCAGTGATCTTTCTGTTCTTTCAACTTTTTATAGACCCCAGGAATCTACGTTTTATCCTTTCTGTATGACCAGTGCATCAACTGCAAAAGCATCATGGTTTGCAGCACAAATCCAGACACGGTACCCAGATTTCTGGCCCGAAACCATAAGGGCGTTAATGATTCATTCTGCCCAGTGGCCAGAACCGCTGAAAAAGCAATTCATTGATAAAGATAATAAAACATCCTATGCCCGGTTAATCCGGATCTGCGGTTATGGTGTGCCGGATCTGCAACGGGCTCTTGACAGTGCATCCAATTCACTGACCCTGATTGCTCAAAATGAGTTGCAGCCATATACCAAGGGGAAAGGCGTGGTAAAAACAAATAAAATGCATTTTTACAATTTGCCCTGGCCCAAAGAAGAGTTGCTAAATCTTCCTCCGGACACCGAGGTGGAAATGAGAGTTACTCTTTCTTATTTCGTTGAGCCGGGGCCCGGTAAAATAGGCTGGAAAGACAAATACAGATACCAATCCCATGCCTTAAAATTCCATCTGAATTCACCCGGAGAATCAGAAAAAGAATTCAAAAAAAGGATTAATAAAGCAGCCAGGGAAAACCCAAAAGAAAAAGCAACTACTAAAAGCCCTGCTGATTACTGGGTAATCGGTCAGGAAAGAGATAAAGGGTCCGTTCACTCAGATATTTGGAAAGGGCCAGCTTCGGATTTAGCAGATTCAAATTTGATTGCAGTGGCACCATTAATAGGGTGGTGGAAAACACGTCCCTGGCTCAATAAATGGGACAAAAAGAGCAGATATTCTTTAATTGTTTCGATTTCAACTCCGGTTGAAGATGTTGATATTTATGCACCTGTAGCCAAAGAAATTGAGAATAGAATCAAGCCAATAATTACAATCAAAACTTGATACCTGTGAACCTGAGGCAAGTATTAATATCATCACAGCCAATCAAAAATTTTGCAATAATCTGAACAAACAGAGACATTGGCAGGGCTTCACAGTCTATTTAGGGGGGAGCCATCCTTTTTGTATTCCTGTCTTTCAAATTCTAAAATACAATAATCCTTGCATTATCCTGACTCCAAAGTTTATTGGGTTTCCGTTCTGATTTGCATCGGAATTTTTAAAATTTTTAACTGTGGACTATATCAAAAAAATCCCACAGACACAGACTTTAAAAGACCGGACTATTAAAAGTCCGGTGATTATTAAACTGTCGCCAAAATATTTTGCGGTTGGCGAGAATTTTATGCATCAAGAGCGGTCATGACTAATTATCCGATACCAGAAAATTTTTCAGGGGTATTTGATAAGGCATACCAATACTATCCAAAATCGGGTGTTGTCGATTTGTCTCTGAGTCTATATCATTTTTAAAACCATCATCTCCCGCCGGTTGAAAAAAAACCGACTATTCTTTCCCGGATTTTTTGATGGATAGTGTTCTTCAGGCTACACAGCCTTGAATGAACTACATTCCTTAAAAAAAATAGTGGCGGTCAACCACCAATCCTAACCTACTGTTATTGATGATGAAAATTCATTATGCCAAAAATTTAAGGTTGAAAATCCAATCCGGAAAATTATGTTCACCGGACATCAATTCAGGAAGACAGGTTATCGGCCCAGGTAGCCGCCGTCCACAGGGATGACCGTGCCTGTTGTAAAACCGGAAACCGGAGAGGCAAGATAGAGATTTTTTCGGGCTTGAAAATGTATTTGTTGCCGGGGATCAATACTCAGCGATTGGATTTTGCACTGAATTCAAATATAAATCTTGATTCAGCACGGTTGTTTAGATTTGACAGCAGTGGTTCGTTCAAATATAGTATTTCCAATACATTGATAACAACTGAAGGGTTTATTAACCAGATGAGCAAGGATCTTTCCAAAAACGAAATCATCAGCTTGATTAAAGCGGAAAAATCCTTTTTAAGGGACAATTTTGGTGTTCTTAATATAGGCCTTTTTGGGTCTTATGCCACAGATCAACAAACCCCTGACAGTGATATTGATTTTCTGGTTGAGTTTGCAGAACCTCGATTTGATTGGATAGCCGGTCTGAATATGTATATGGAAAAAAAATTTGATCGAAAAATCGAAATCATCAGAAGGCGTACCCTGAATAAAAGCAGGTTTTTTGAACGTATAGAACGGGAAATCATTTATGCCTGATGAAATAATCTCTGAAAACCTGCTGCTGATTTCCGAATCACTTGATTTAATCAATAAACGATTTGCAAGCATTGCCCAGCCTGATGATTTCGTCCTGGATGACAACGGGGTCATCATTCTTGATTCAATCGCCATGCGGCTGCAAGTTGTTGGTGAACTGCTGAAAAAAATTGATAAAGAGAATGAGTCATTTTTGATATTTGTAAAAACCATCTTCCCCAATTAAGAAAAACAATTCGAAAAATGCTCAAATAGATACTGGTTGGAGCGATTAAACATAATTATCCTATCGAGTGCCCGGTTCGAAAATGCCTCAGGGTTGAAATTTTATTCCAGGCCATCAGCAGGGTCAAAACCAGGGCTGCCGATAATTGGACCGGATAGGGGATGATTTCCGATGCCTGGCCCACGGTTGCACTGGCCTGAATACCGGACAGAACATAGATCTGGTCCACCAGGAGACCCATGGCAAGGGAACAGATTGAAATCATGGACAGGTAAATGATGAGCGCCCGGGTATTGAACAGGTTTTTGACAATATTCATGGTGGCTGCATTGGTGGCAGGGCCTGCCAGGAGGAATACCAGGGCGGCGCCGGGATTCAGCCCTTTCAGGATGAGCGCAGCGGCAATGGGGGTGGAGGAGGTGGCGCAGACATACATGGGCATTCCTACCACCAGCATCACGAGCATGGAAATAAAATTGTGTTCATTTGCCCAGACCGTCAGATCATCCGGAAAAAAGAAAGTAATGAGGCCGGCAATGAAGATTCCGATAATAAACGGTTTTGTAATATCCGACAAAAGATCGCCATAAGCATATTGAAAGCCGGACACGAGTTTTCCCAAAAGGGTTTGAGGGGCTTTGCGTGCAACTGCACAGCAGGCTTGCGTGCCTGTTCACCCGCCTTTGTCTTTTAAGGGGGGGGTCTTTCCCGGTATTTCATCCATTCCGAAATAATTTTGAGCAATTCCCGTGGCAATTGCCGTGATAAATGCTGAAACCGGCCTCATAACCGTCATGATGGGGTCCAGCATGGCCCAGGAAACGGCAATGGAATCCACGCCCGACTCGGGTGTGGCAATCATGAAGGAAAGTGCGGCCCCATTATTGGCCCCCTGTTTTTTCAGCCCGGCTGCCACAGGGACAACACCGCAGGAGCACAAGGGAATCGGGATTCCGAAAAGGGCAGATAAGATGACCGGTCTGATTTTGCCAGTCCCAAGATATTGTTTGATCTTATCCGGTTTGAAAAAAACATAAAGAATACCGGCAACAAAAAAACCGAACAGCATATAAACGGCAACATCCAGATAAATCTGCCAGGATTCTTTCAATATCTCATATATAATGGTCATGACGCTTGCATCCTTTTTTTAGTGTCTTACATGATGAAGACTCATATTGATCAAGGCGATCACATGGTCATCATCAATGGAGTAGTAAATGATTTTACCGGCTCTCCTGGTTTTAACGATTTTCAATGTTCTGAGAATCCGGAGCTGGTGGGAAATGGCTGAATCCGTCTGGCAGCAGATGGCTGCGATGTCACAGACACAGTGTTCCCGGGTTAACAATGCAAGAACAATCTTAAGTCTTGACGGATCACTCAAGGCTTTGAATATATCTGCCATCCGGGTAATATCTTCATTTGCCGGCAGAAAATTCAACGTTTCTTTCACCTTTGTTTCGTTGATGCATTTAATGCCGCATATATCCATTTAACACCTCTTCATTTGAACATCTGTTCATATATTAATCTGATAATATGAATTCGTCAACCCGGAAAATGCAGTGACTTAAAAAATTATTTGTTTTGGGGTCAGTCTTGAATGATTTTATCGATTACTTTTTTTGCATCCCACACAGCCGTGTAAATCAGGTTGGAATGTTTTTTTTCTTTGATGATGCCGTCAGCGCCTATTTCCATATAGGATGGACTGATGGCGCCGCCAATGGCATAGATGCCTTTTTTGCCCGTTTCAAAATGGCCGGAGAGCATGAGCAGTCTTTCCCCTTCCCTGGCAATTTTGCAGATGGCGCCGGTGCAGGTGATCTGCTGAAGATTGAGGGCATCAAAAATAGCTGAGGGTCCATGGGTACCGATACAGGCAATCACGTTTTTCATGGGAAAGCTCATCCCCTGGTAAGTATAAAGATCATTGCCCGCGCTGGGAGACATTGTCTGATGGATATAGAGCCTGTCAATTCCTTCCGAATCAACTTCTCCGATTTTGGGAACCGCTTTTTGAAGGATTTTGATATGGCCCCCCAGAAGAATCTCCTCACCCAGGTCCCGGGCCGTATCTTTGTTGATTTCAAAGGTTTCCTTGATATGTGCCCAGTAAACACTGGTGTTGTCGTCTTTTGCCTCACGTTTGATTTTGGAAAGGGAACACACCACATCGGCGGCCGCATTTCCGCCGCCAATGACCATAACGTTGATGCCGATATAATCTTCGCCGTTTTCAATATTCCTTCGAACCGTTTTGGCTTCCCCGTAAATGCCAAGGTCATTGGGGATATTGCTGCCGAATGCAAGAATAATGTTCCGGGTAAGGTATGCCCCCTTATCTGTTTTGACAAGATAATCCGGGCAGGCACCGCTTATCTCTTTGAATTCTTCATTGAAACGGATATTGAGATGATTCTCTGAAGCCAGGGTCTGAACCTGTTCGATATATTGTTCAACAGGGATCTTGTCCTCAGGCGGCTTGATTTCAGGAACTGGGAAAGGATCTTCATAGCCTTTGGGTATGGTCGGATATACTTTTTTCCCTTTTGGGTAAGTATCGATAATGCCTTGCATGATCTTTTTACCTTTTTCCAGGATCAAATAGGATCTTGACTCTTTTTTTGCCAGCAGGGCAGCAGAAATTCCTCCAGGTCCTGACCCGATAATGATCATATCAAGTTTTGACGTCATCAATCATGTCTCCTTGAATTAAATTCATTAATTGATTTTAAATCAGGTTATCATAACCGATTAAGTATTGTCCAATCTAAAAAACTGTTTTAAAACCGGTATGGGAAATCGTTATTATTGAACTTAAAGAGGAAGGCTCCTATGGAATATGACGTTCTGATTGAACACGGGTTGCTTGTCACAATGGCAGAGGGATTGCCGGTTGTGGAAGACGGTGCGGTCCTGGTAGAGAACGGCGGGATTGCTGCATACGGAAAAACAAATGAGTTTTCAGGGCATAAGGTAAAGACCCGGATCAATGCCCATAAAAAAATTATCATGCCGGGGCTGATCAATTGCCATACCCATCTTCCCATGTCCATGTTCAGGGGGCTTGCCGATGACCTCCCGCTGGACGTGTGGCTCAATGACCATGTTTTCCCGGCTGAAGCAAAACATGTAAACCCGGAGTCCGTAGAAAAATGGAGCCTTCATTCCATTAAGGAAATGCTGCTTTCGGGAACCACCACCTGCTGTGACGGGTATTTTCATGAAGACAGGGTTGCTGCGGCTGTTCTTTCTTCCGGCATTCGGGCCGTTGCCGGCCAGGGGGTGATCGATTTCCCTGCACCGGGCGTGCCTGACCCAAAGATGAATATAAAGGCGGCGGTGGACTTTGTCACTGAATTTAAGAACCGGTCTTCCTTGCTTTATCCCTCCATATTCTGCCATTCACCCTATACCTGTTCAAGGGAAACCCTCACGTCAGCAAAAAAAGCAGCCAATGACCTTGGGGTCCTTTTCCAGATCCATGTGGCGGAAACAAAAAATGAAGTCCATCTGATACAGGGGCTTGGAGGGATGACCATTGTTGAATATCTGGAATCCCTGGGTATCCTTGATTCAAATACCTTGATGGTCCACTCTGTCTGGATTGATGACAATGATATGGGCATTATCAGGAAAAATCATGCCAGGGTAGCTCACTGCCCTGAATCCAATATGAAACTGGCCTCCGGGATCGCACCCGTTCCCGGACTTATCAAAATGGGTGTGCCAGTGGGTCTGGGAACGGATGGCTGTGCATCCAATAATGATCATGATCTTTTTTCAGAAATGGATATGGCTGCCAAACTTCACAAGGTTGCCTTATTGGACCCCTGTGTCATGGATGCACGGACAACATTAAAGATGGCCACGATTGAAGGAGCCAAAGCCATTGGGCTGGATAAGATCACAGGGTCTATTGAAAAAGGGAAAAGGGCGGATATTATCCTGGTGGACCTGGATAAGCCCCATGCCATACCTATGTATGATCCTTATTCCAGTATCGTTTATTCGGCAAAATCCTCAGATGTAACCCTTGTGATGGTAGACGGCAGGATTCTGGTCAGGGACGGGAAACCGGTGTGAAAAATTATGGTTTTCAGATGCGAAAAAAGGGTTGAAACAAGAGTTTTGCTTTATGGTTGTCACCAAAAAGATTAAAGTATATAGAATTAAATCTGAAGAAAAAAAAATAATACAAGGAGCAATCTATGCTGCAACCACTGTTTATAAAAGCCACAAGCCTGTCCGATGCGTGGTTCCAGACGCTTTACCGGTGTGTCGAGCAGGGACGGCCGTTTACCATTAACCGGGGCTCCTTTGAAGGACAGAAGCGGCTTGAATTTGATCATATCACAATTCATATCACCCATCCCGCTTCCATCCCTTTGTTGCCGAAAGTGAATCCAATGCTGGGATTCCCGGACCCTGTGGATGAAAATTATCTGGATGACTATCTGCCGTACCTGATGACCGGAGAGGAAAAAGAAGGGGAATCCTACACCTATGGACAAAGGATTTGTAAATGTGATCTCAGATATATGCCGGATGAGTATAAAACGCTTACTAAAATCCTGATTCAGGAAAAAGAAATCTGGGAAGATAGAAACATCCTGGTTAAAGAAAACAATCAATATTTTCTTAACCAGATGGAACTTATGATATGGACCTATAAAAACAAGGGGCACCGGAACAATCAGATGATCCTTCAGGTCGGGCAGCCGTCCGATATGGTTCTCCAGGACCCTCCCTGTCTTCGCCATATTGATACGCGGATACAGGATGGAAAACTGCATTTTTATCCTTATTTCCGCTCCTGGGATTTGTTTGGCGGGTTTCCGGCAAACCTGGCCGCCATTGAAATGATGAAACAGTATTGTGCAGCCCAGATAGGGGTTGAAAACGGAGAAATTATTGCCTCATCCAAAGGGCTTCATATTTATGATTATGTATTCGAAATTGCAGAAGCCATAAGAGGACGATCCATGGATGAATTCAGACAAATGACCTGAAGGGGACTCAGATTTAATGCACGCCATTCATTGGGAAATAAAAACATTTGACACACTTCTCACAGATGAATTGTATGACCTGTTAAAACTGAGAGTGGATGTGTTTGTGGTGGAACAGAAATGTGCTTATGCAGAATTGGATGAAAAAGACCGGCATCCGGGTACTTTTCATGTTACAGGAAGAAATGAAAACAAAGAGCTTGTTGCCTATTTAAGAATTCTCCCCCCCGGGTCAAGCTTTAATCAGCCGGGCATTGGCCGGGTTGCGGTTTCCAAAGCCTATCGGGGGCAGGGACTTTGCCGCACCATGATAAAAAAAGCAATGGATCAGATCTGCCGGACCTGGCCGGGTATGGGTATTAAGATAAGTGCCCAGCTTTATTTAGAGGCTTTCTATCAATCCTATGGCTTCAAAAAAGCCTCTGAACCCTATCTTGAAGACGGAGTCCCACATCTGGACATGGTCCTGGAGGATTGATAAACTCTTTGACTGATGAAATCCGTTATTTTGCGTCTGCTGGTTATCCGAAAGCAGCAGACGCTCTGTAATGCCTATTTTTTGGGAAGCCGGATAACTAGGACCGGAATTTCGCTGTTTTTGACAACCGTTCTGGCACTTCCCCCGAGCACCGCATCCTGGAGTATATTATGGCCGTGATTACCCATGATAATCATGTCTGCGCTGATTTCTTTTGAAATATCGAGTATTTCTTCTGCCGGATTTCCCCTTGTGATTTTTATGTCTTCTACCAGAAGCCGGCAGGAATCGATTTTTGATTCCATCTCAGTGCAGAAATCTTCCAGCCGTGCTTTGATTTTCTGTTTTAAATAGTCTTTTTTTTCAGATTTCAGGGCATCCCATTTCTCTTTGCCCACCATATCCCTGATCTGGTTTTCAATCACAGGGTTCATGTTTTCCATGACATATATAATCGTGATCAGGGCATTATAATTCTCTGCCATGTCGGCGGCGTAGCCAAAAGCATATTTTGCGGTTTCAGAAAGGTCGGTTGCATAAAGTATCTTTTTAATTTTTGGAACCATTTTATCCTCCTGTCGGGGTTAATGATCAAATAATTCTGATATAATAATAACTCATATATTCCTGAAGGGAATACCGGATCAATAAATACCGGAAAGGTTTAAAAATTTGGATCTGATCCTTTCCAGATGTTTCAGCAGATGCTCCTTTCTGGCTTCCCCGACCATTTTGGGAGAACCGGCTTTGAGCAGTTCCGACAAAGAGAGAAGATCCTCCTTAATGCTCATGACTTCGGTGTTCCATTCATCCTTTTGTAGTTTTAAAAGGTTAAAATACCACAGCCGGAAGGTCAGGCAATAAAGCCGCTCAGATATTTCCGTAAGAAAGGGGTTGGCAGCAGCATCATAAAAAAGCCGTTTGACCTCCATATCCATTGAGGCCAGGGATTTTGGGTTTTTATGCTCAAATTGGCGGTCACATTCCAGGGTCAGTTCATCCAGCCGGTTGAAATGATCTTTTGTAAAACGTTCTGCGGCCATGGAGCCGATAACTGATTCAAGTTCAAGCCTTGCCTGGAAAACATGGGTAATTGTATTCAATTTCAGCTCCATCACCAGAATGCCGGTTCTAGGAAGAGTCTGTACCAGATGCTCCCATTCAAGGCGGAATAGTACCGTCCTGAGCGGTGTCCGGCTTATGCCGAATTCAGTGGCCAGTTCCTGCTCCTTGAGCATTTGCCCGGGTTCATAGTCCAGATAGATGATCCTGTCGCGAAGTGTGTTGTAAATATCTAAATTCATGTAATGGAATTGAGCCTGCTTTGAGTTAATGAAGTCCAGAATTTTCTGGTATACCTTAGCAATACAAGTCTATATAGGCTTGCGGATATCTTGTCAAACTATTTCCCTGTAAAGATCTTTCTTATATTCTTTTGATTTGCCTGATTTCATTATGATTGTGACCAACGGCATTTTTTTCTCCTAAATGGTACTCCTTGAGTAGTGGCTTCATATGCCCCGCAGATGTATCTGTCAAGGAGATATATTTCTTATTTTAGCCGTAACATGTCTTCAAGTCAGGATCTGATAAACGGTGAATAAAAAATTCAGCAGGAAGGCAGTTTTATAGTAAAGGTGGTGCCTTTGCCGGGAAAGGAGTCCACCGTCATCTCACCCATATGGTCTTCCACAACGATGAAATAGGAAACCGAAAGGCCGAGGCCGGTTCCCTGCCCCGGCGGTTTGGTGGTAAAAAAGGGTTCAAAGATTCTTTTTTTTGTCTGTTCATCCATGCCCGGACCATTGTCGGTGATGGACAAAGACACATAGCCCGGTTCAGAGGCAAGGCTGAAGACCAGAGTAGGGCATTCCGGAAGGGTTTCAGGATTTTCGTACAAAGCCTGGGCTGCATTTTTCAAAATATTCAGAATGACCTGCTGAATTTTAGTTTCTTCACACAACACATTTGGGATATTGGCCTCATAACGCTTTGAAATTTTTATTTTTTTAAAATCATAGTCTTTTTTAAAATCATAATCGCTGTGTGCCAGCTCCAGGGTTTTTTCAAGAAGTTCGGAAGGATCGCAGGATAATTTTTGAGAAGTGCTTTTCCGTGAAAAAGCCAGCATGTTCCTTACGATTTCAACAGCCCGGGTCCCGGCCGAATATGCGGATTCCAACTGGCTGATGATCTTTCGCTCTTCCATGAATGCTCTGACAGCGGTAAAATCAGTCCCGGCTTTTTGAGCTGCCGCTTCATTGGCCGGGATATCACCGCTAAGCCTGTTGATCACCACCTGGATATTCTGGATGACCCCGGCCAGGGGATTGTTGATCTCATGAGCCATACCTGCCGCAAGACTGCCGATGGACATCATTTTCTCAGACTGGATCATCATCTCTTCAGCCTTTTTCCGAGCGGTGATATCGATCATTTCCACGATCATATACAAGGGTTTCCGGTTCTCGTCTTTCAGCATGGAAACCGTTGTATTGGCCCAGACCACCCGTCCGTCTTTGGCAATATATCTTTTTTCAATGGTAAAGGCGTCGTTTTTGCATTTCCCGGCCATGAGATCCCGGACGTTGTCTTTGCTTCGTTCAAGATCGTCGGGATGGGTAAAAGAGATTGCCTGCATACCAATCAGCTCGTCAGAAGAATAGCCCAGGATTTCACACATTTTCGGATTCACCCTGAACAAAGGGCCTGAGGCAAAAGACAGGGATTTGGCAACAGCCGATGAATCAAAGGCCAGGCGGAATTTCATTTCACTTTCAGTTAACGCATTCTGCAATTTTTCTTTTTCCAGGTCCGGAATATCAGCGGACAGGCCCTTGTACTGATCCAACGTTAATTCCAGTTGTTTGTTTTTTTGCTTCAGGGAATCCACCTGATTTTGGAGCGAAGCATATTTGTCATTCAAATCCATGGGCAGGCCTTTATCATTTGGCTATAAGAATCATTGCCAATATAAATAAAGGCTTTGGGTCTGTCAACCGGAATGAAGGTGAAACAAATCCCTTGTGCCTTCCTGGAGCGCAGCGAATTTTTCCACATGTTATCCGAAAAAGGAATTGACAGTTAATAATCGTCAGGTTTAATATTAAGTGTAATTATTTCTATAATCATTTTTATATAACACATAAAAACGTATTGTTCCGGTTGTAACGAAAAGGAAATTTTTCTGATCATCATTGTTTCCTGTCTTTATGTTTTTCGTGCCGGGGCGAATAAAAAAACAGATTCACCATAAACAAATCAAATGAATAAGGAGACGTATTAAAATGAAAAAAATCATCATGTCCGTTCTATTGTCGGTTCTTTTTATCATGTCCTATTCATCGTGTTTTTCAGAAGAAAAGAGTATCGCTCTGGTCACCCTGAACTGGGCACCTTATGCTGATGAAAAACTTGAAAATTTCGGGTTTACCTCTGAAATTATTTCCCAGGCATTTGAAAGAGCCGGGTATAAGGTTACGATCACCTTCAACCCCTGGAAAAGGGCCCTTGTTGATACTGAACGGGGGGGATATGATGCATTATACTGTGCATATTATACTGAAGAACGCGCAAAAATTTATGGAATGTCAGAGCCTTACGCAGAAAGTATACTCGGCTTTTTTAAAAAAAAAGATCAAAACATCAAATTTGACACCCTTCAGGATCTGAAGCCTTATAAAATAGGAATCACGCTTGGATATGCCAATTCCGAAGAATTTGATTCCGCCACATACCTTGATAAAGATACAGCTCCGTCAGATGAAAGCAGCATAAAAAAACTCGTCGCTGATCGTATAGTTCTATCAACAATGGATAAATTTGTCGGCCTCCATATACTGAATACAACCGTTCAGGAAGGGAAAGACACAATTGAATTCATGGAAAAGCCGCTCATCGTCAATAAATTATATGTCTGTTTTTCAAAGGCCAAGCCTGGGTGGGAAAAAAAGCTGGCCGATTTTAATTCAGGACTGGAGCAGATAAAAAAAGACGGCACTTACGAAAGAATTCTAAAAAAACATGGATTCTGATATTTTTTAAGCATCCCTTTTTCCCACCGGGCTTTTCATTTTTATGAGCCTGATTTCAGGAAATCATCGCAGCCCTGAACCTCATCGCAGATCATGGATAAGGGTGCAGTGAAATCCAAAGTCCTTGGCAGCCCGCGCGGTTGCATCCACGCACATAAACGTCATCATCCCGGTAAGGACTATTTTTTTAATTTTGTCTTTTTGAAGTTTCTCAAGAAGGCCTGTCAGGATAAAACTGTTGGGGAAATTTTTTTTCAGGACGGTTTCATTTTCAAGAGGTTTCACACGATCGTTGATTTTTTGGCCTTTTGTCCCGGGAAGAAAAAAGCTTGCGCCTTCATGAACGGATTCATGCTGAATATGAAAAACCGGAAGGTTTTTCTTTCGAAAATGCATTAGGATTTCAGCCGCGTTTCCGGCTGCCCCTGTTGCATTTTCCAGTTCCATTTTGCCTCCGGGAAAATAATCATTCTGTATGTCGATAATCAGTAACGCCGTATCTTTCATTTTCTTTTCCTCCTTTAGGATAGATGTTTTTGTTTTTAAGGGGGTTGTATCTGCAATTATGATAGCAATAAAGTGTCTGTATTGACAAAAAAGATGCCGTATCAGACAATCTTTTTTAAGGTTTTAAAAAAGGAGGAGGGCGGAGACCATGATGAAAATCGGCATCCTGGCACTTGAGAACTGCATGCAATCTAGTGTTACAGGGCCTTTTGATATTCTTTCCGTGGCATCGTTTGAAAAAAAGCGGCAGCTTCCGGATGAAAAAACAGATCTGTTCAACCTGGTAATCATAACGGATGACGGGTTGCCGGTGACCTGTTTTAATGGATTAAAATTAGAACCCCATATGAAAAAAGAAGATTGTGATCATCTGGATATCCTCTTTATCCCTGTCGTTTTTGGAAATCTGAAACCTATACTGTCAAACCGGGATCTGATCGGCTGGCTCCGGGCTCAGAATAAAAAAGGAGTTCTGCTCTGTGCGGTTTGTGCCGGTGTGTTTCCCGTGGCAGAGACCCGCCTTCTGGACAAAAGAAAAGCAACCGGGGATACCCCCCCCCTTGAATATTTCCAGCATCTTCGCATTGGAAAAGCCCGTACTTTGCTTGAACAGACCCGTGAATCCGTTGACACCATAATTTATGCAACCGGGTATGAAGATCTGAGTTCCTTTCGAAGACTGTTCAAAAGGATCACCGGCCTTTCACCAACCGCTTACCGGAAAAAATTCAGCCTGTATGATTAAAAGCCTTGCCGGAGAAGACACAAAATTTCATCTCTTCTCCGGCAAGGGGGGGGGAGGGGTTAGGTTAAGGCTCTATGCCACTTCGGAAAATTCAGCATCCACAATGTCATCATCAGCCGGTTTTGCCCCGGGGCTATCTTGGCCTTTCCGGCTGCCGGTCTGCCCGGAACCGCCGGTTGAATCCGTTTTGCCGTACATGGCCCCGCTCAAGACATGGAGAGCCTTTGTCAACTCCCCGGTCAGTTTTTTCATCCGGGACGGATCATCCTGGTTTACAGCCTGTTTCAGATCGCTGATCAAGCCTTCCGCCTTATGGATGGAATCAGGCTCCATCCCGGCCCCTGATTCCTTGATCATTTTTTCAGCCCTGTAGACCAGGGCATCGGCTTCGTTGCGGACCGTGACCCTCTCTTTTTTCTTTTTATCTTCATCTGCATGGAGTTCAGCTTCCCGGACAAGTGCCTCGATTTCCGTCTTGGACAGGCCGGATGAAGCCGTGATCCGGATGGACCGGGCCTTGCCTGTGGCCTCGTCTTTGGCCGATACATTGACAATGCCGTTGGCATCAATGTCAAAGACGACCTCGATCCGGGGCAGACCTCTTTGAGCCGGTGCAATCCCTGTCAGTTCAAACCGGCCCAGGGTCTTGTTATCGCCTGCCATTTCCCTTTCCCCTTGCAGGACGTGGATACTTACTGCCGGCTGGTTGTCCTCGGCCGTTGAAAAGACTTCACTTTTCCGGGTGGGGATGGTTGTGTTTTTTTCAATAAGTTTTGTCATCACCCCGCCCAGGGTTTCAATACCCAGGGACAAAGGGGTGACATCCAAAAGAAGCACATCTTTTAAATCCCCTTTCAGGATTCCGCCCTGGATGGCAGCACCGAGGGCCACCACTTCATCCGGGTTCACGCCCTTATCCGGCTCCTGCCTGAATATCTTTTTCACCAGATCCTGGACCGCGGGCATCCTTGTCATACCGCCCACCAGGAGAACCCGTGCAATATCGGAAAATTCCATCCCGGCATCCTTCACCGCCGTGATGCAGGGTTTTTCAATCCTTGCCATGAGATCCGACACCAGGGATTCCAGTTTTGCCCGGGTCAGTTTGATATTCAGGTGTTTGGGACCGGTCGCATCAGCCGTGATAAAAGGCAGGTTGATATCTGTTTCCATGGAAGCGGACAATTCTTGTTTTGCTTTTTCAGCCGCTTCCTTCAGCCGCTGCAGGGCCATGGTATCGCGCCGCAGATCAATGCCCTGGTCTTTTTTGAATTCAGCAGCCAGAAAATCCAGAATGCGCAGGTCAAAATCTTCCCCGCCCAGATGGGTGTCGCCGTTGGTGGATTTGACTTCAAACACCCCGTCCCCGATTTCAAGGATGGAGATGTCAAAGGTGCCGCCGCCCAGATCAAATACGGCAATTTTTTCTTCCTTTTTTTTGTCCAGCCCATAGGCAAGGGACGCGGCCGTGGGCTCATTGATGATCCTTAAGACATTGAGTCCTGCGATCTTGCCCGCATCCTTGGTGGCCTGGCGCTGGCTGTCATCAAAATAGGCAGGGACCGTGATGACCGCATCCGTGACCGCTTCGCCCAGGAAATCTTCGGCTGTTTTTTTCAGATGGGCCAGGATAAAGGAAGATATCTCGGCCGGGCTGTGAAAATTGTTGTGCAGTTTAATCTTGACCCCGCCATTGGATGCTGTTTCAATCCTGTACGGCAGGTTGCCCATGTCCTTTTGCACTTCAGGGGAATCATATTTTCGCCCGATTAGGCGTTTGACCCCGAAGATCGTATTTTCAGCATTGGTCACAGCCTGGCGCTTGGCAATCTGTCCGATGAGGCGCTCCCCGCTTTTTGTTGTTGCCACAATGGACGGCGTGGTCCTCCCTCCCTCTGAATTGGTGATCACAATGGGTTTGTCGTTTTCAAGTATGGATACACAGGAATTTGTAGTCCCGAGATCAATCCCGATAATTTTACTCATGATAGTCCTCCCTTTTATAATGGTGTGAGCAAATGTTTATAATGTTTCCAACAGGCTCAATGTATGACACAACATTTCCATGTCAATATATCTATATTATTATTTTTGATTTATACACTAAAGTAATGCAAGGCAACTTCATTGAAACCGGTATTTTATAATTTGATCTGACTTTTTTTTTGCAGTGATATATTTTTTGCTGTATTGTGGTTTTTATAATGAAAATCAATTTGAAAATTTCGTCTGATATATGTTCCATAGGCGTTATTGCAGTCGCCGTCATGGGACTGATGGGATATTTACCCGGTTTGGGGTTATTAGGCAGTATCAAGGAAGATTATATCCCCATGGCGCCCAGTACTGCCGTTAGTTTTATCGCCATTGGATGTATTCTTTTGTTTTTAAATGCCAAACCGCTATCCGGGAAAAAATCAGCCGTTTCTTTAATCGTCATTTTAATTGTATCCCTTTTTGGGATACTGGATGTGATCGGGTACTATACCGGGACAGACCTTAATTTTGAAGATACCTTTGTACCGGTCACCTCAGAACTCAATGGCGTTGCCGTAGGCCGGATGTCACCGGCGACCGGGGCACTCTTTTTCCTCTCAGGAATTGTTATCATTGCCCTCTTTCCGGAACAAAGACCGGCTGATCATAAGAAACTGATCGAATATATCGGAGGCGGGCTGAATAGTCTCATCCTGATGACCGGTTTTGTTTTCTGTCTGGCTTATATTTATGGAAGCCCTCTTCTTTATGGCTATAAATCCATCATCCCCATGGCATTGACAACCGCACTGGGCTTTATGCTGCTTTCAATTTCCATTCTATTGTCCCAAAAGGATGCCTTTCCACTGAAATTACTGACGGATACGTCTACGCAAAGCTATCTGTTCCGCTTTATGCTCCCCTTAGCCATATTATCCGTTATATCGGGAGGGATAGCGGTTCTTTCCTCAATGCAGTGGTTCAACATAAACCCGGCCATTGCTTCGGCAGCCCTGACCCTCTTGATATCCTTTTTCACAGGGCTTGCGGCAATCTTTATATCCCGTCATATGGGCATGGTGATTGACAGGCAAAATGACCTTATCCGGCAATCCAGGAAAGCATTGAGTAAAAGCGAGGAACAATACCGGATCCTGTTTGAAACCATGGTGCAGGGGGTTGTATATCAAAATGCCGACGGGGAGATCATCTCAGCCAATCCGGCTGCCGGACATATTCTCGGCCTGAGTCTGGATCAAATGAAGGCAAGAACATCCAAAGATCCTGAATGGAAAGTGGTTGATAAAGACAAAAATGAACTCCCAGAAGACCGGTATCCGGCCATGCTTGCCCTTGGAACCGGAAAGGTGGTAAAGAATTTTATCCTGGGGGTATATAATCCCGGAATAAACGATTATGTCTGGATCATCGTCAACTCTGTACCCCAGTTCAAAGACGGGAGCGATAGCCCTTACCAGGTTTATTCGACATTTCTTAACATCACAGAGCAAAAGCAGGCAGAAGAGGCATTGCGCGAGAGTGAAACCCGCTACAGCACATTTATCAACAGTACGACCGACATGGTTTTTCTAAAAGACGGCCAATTCCGGTATATTGTTGCAAACAAGGCGCTGGCAGACAATTTTGGCCGTCCGATCGGGGGTGTCATCGGTCTTTGTGATTCAGACCTGATGCTGCCAAAAATGGCAGCAGCCTGCCGGGCTTCAGATCAAAAAGCCATTGAAACGGTATCAGTGGTTGTCAGTGAGGAGCTGTGGGGAGACCGAACATTCGAAACTACCAAATTCCCTGTGCTGTTAAAGCATAATCAAACCGGTGTGGGCGGATTCATTCGCGACATCACCGACCGGAAACGAGCCCAGGCAGACCGGGACCGGCTGATGACAGCCATTGAACAGAGCAATGAAATCGTTATCATCACAAATCCTGAAGGTATTATCCAGTATGTCAACCAGGCCTTTGAAACGATCACGGGATACACCCGGAAAGAAGCCCTGGGCCGGAACCCGAGAATCCTGAAAAGCGGTAAACAGGACGAAACCTTTTACCACCGGCTGTGGTCCACCATTTCCAGGGGGGATACGTTCAATAGCCGGATCATAAATAAACGAAAGGACGGCACATTCTACACCGAGGATGCCAATATCTCCCCGGTACGGGATGCTGAAGGTAAAATCGTCAATTATGTTGGCGTGAATCGGGACGTTACTGCACATATTCAACTGGAGATACAATTACACCAGGCCCAGAAGATGGAATCCGTGGGCAACCTAGCCGGAGGTGTGGCCCACGATTTCAACAACATGCTCACCATCATTATCAGCTATGCCCAAATGCTCATGAACGAGGCAGACCCGTCCGGGCCAATCCACCAGGATCTCGGGGAAATTCTCAATGCTGCTCAAAGGTCATCAGAAATTACCCGGCAATTGCTGGCTTTTGCCCGCAGGCAGACCATCAGCCCCCAAGTGCTTGATTTTAATCAAACCGTGGAAAACATGTTGAAGATGCTCCGGCGCCTTATCGGTGAAGACATTGATCTGGCATGGCTGCCGAGTTCAGATCTATGGCCGGTAATGGCAGATCCGTCCCAGATCGATCAGATTCTGGCCAATCTGTGTGTCAATTCACGGGATGCCATTGGCGGCGTCGGCAAGGTGACCATTGAGACGGAAAATATAATTTTTGACAATGACTATTGTTCGGTTCATTCAGGTTTTGTTCCAGGCGAGTTTGTCCTGCTGGCCGTCAGTGATGACGGCTGCGGCATGGATAAAAAAACGATCGACTGCATCTTTGAACCTTTTTTCACCACCAAGAGCACCGGATATGGCACGGGCCTGGGTCTTGCCACAGTATACGGCATCGTCAAACAGAACAACGGCTTCATCAATGTATACAGTGAACCTGGAAAAGGCACGACCTTTAAGGTTTACCTGCCGCGTCATGCAGGTGAGGCCCGGGAAACAAAATCTGAAACAGCCGTCAAAATTCCATTGGCTCGCGGTGAAACAGTGCTGATCGTTGAAGATGAGGCCTCCATTCTAAAATTGGGAAAAAGAATCCTTGAAAACCTGGGTTACACGGTGTTGGAGGCTGAAACCCCGGATCTGGCCCTGGATCTGGCCCAGAAACATGCCGGCAGGATACATATCCTTCTGACCGACGTAGTCATGCCGGAGATGAACGGCCGGGACCTGGCCAACCGGCTTCAGACCTTTTATCCTGATTTAAAGGTGCTTTTCATGTCCGGTTATCCGGCCAATGTCATTTCTCACCGGGGTGTGCTGGAAGCCGGTGTCCATTTCATGCAGAAACCATTTTCCAGCAAAGACCTGGCCATTAAAATCAGAGAAGCGCTGGATGAAACGGAATAAACGATTCTAATGCCCTGTGAAATGCGGACGGGGCGGACGGATATTGCACAGAATCACCGGCAATATTCAATGGGTTCCATGGTGATATCCATGACGTTCCACTTTCTATCCTTTCCCATTAATGGCGGCCATTATTTCCTTAAAGCTTGACACCGGTGCCTCAAGATTTTCGATGATGTTTTCAGCCAGGACATCCGGATCCGGCAGATTGTCGAGACCGGTAAGACTTTTGTCTTTTAGCCAGGTAATGTCCAGGCTGGTTTTGTCCCGGCTTATAATCTCATCATAGGTGAACCTGCGCCAGCGCTCATCAGGATTGTTCTCCGGGTGCCAAGTCTCTTTTCGCTTGTGCGCCGGATTATCGGCCTTGCCGGTCTCTCTTTCCGCCCCGATCCGATCCAGAAGAGCGCTTGCCGGTTCATCATTGGGGTCCTGGGGAACCAGTTTCACCTTTGGCGGTTTTTTAAAGAAGGCCGGGAACTTTGATTTGAATATGGGCTTGCCTTCGGGTTGCGGGACTGGTACACATGAAAAGATAATAAAAAGGAGATTGAACAATGTCAGATATCAAAAGCGAATACGGCTGGGATCCATCCATGGGGATTTCCCTTTACGACAAGATCCGGCAGGACATGAAACTTGCCATGGTCAATAAAAATCATGCGGTCCGGGACACCATGCGGCTCATCATGGGCTCTTTTCCGAGCCTTACGGTCGCCATCACCCTTGAGAGCGGGAAAAAGACCACACGGGTCAAAAAGCCGGAAGAAATTACGGATGAGGATCTGATGGATATCATCCGACAGTTCATCAAATCGGAAAAGACCGTGCTGGAGTATAAAAATGAAACTACTTCAGACTATCTCAACCTCTTGCACTGCTATCTGCCGAAAATGGCTACACAGGAAGAGATCGAGCAATGGATCAAAGACACTGTGGACTTTTCTGCCTTTAAAAGCCCCATGCAGGCCATGGGAACCGTGATGAAGCATTATGGAAAGTCAGCTTCAGGAGATACGGTCAGGGAAATCCTGAAACGGATGGGAACTGCCTGAGCCGTTCTCCATGGGACAACCAAGGCATTAAAGGAAATGAAGTGACCCTTCAAACAATTTCATCCAAAAAAATTCTGGACATATTTTACGATTATGTGCGCATCAATTCCGAGACCGGCACACACAGTGAAAACAAGGCATCAGATTTTGTATCCGGTTATTTCAGCGGGCTGGCGTATTTTCAAACCCATCCGGACCGGTTCGGGCGTTTTGCCCTTCCGGAAGATCCCTTTGGCCGCAGCGTGGTCTGGGCCTTTGTAAAGGGCAGGGGCAAAAAAACGGTTATATTGATGCATCATCTGGATGTGGTGGGCATAGAGGATTTTTTACGGTTCAAAGGCCATGCCTTTGAACCGGATGCCTTGATGCATGAACTGAAGGGATCTTTGGACGTCCTCAGCCCGGAAGCAAGGGAAGATCTCTTATCAAACGAGTGGATTTTCGGGAGGGGGACGGCAGACATGAAGGCCGGCGGTGCCGCACAGATGGCTGTAATTGAGGCCTATAGCGAGCTGGAAAATTTTGAAGGCAACCTGATTTTGCTGGCCGTACCGGATGAAGAAAACCTGTCTGCCGGGATGAGGGGGGCCTTGCCTTTGCTGGACCTGCTTTGCCACCGTCATGATCTTGATTGTGTACTCATGATCAATTCCGAACCGCACCAGCGCAAAACAAGGGATATTGGCCTTTTTTCAGGCGGGTCCATTGGAAAAATTATGCCCTTCTTCTATAGCCGGGGTATCCTGGCCCATGCCGGGAAAAGTGCAGAAGGGTTCAACCCCATCGGCCTTCTCAGTGAATGTATCCAAAGGACGGAAATGAATCCGGCTCTTGCGGATTTCTGCCCTGACTCCGGGGAAATGTCACCCCTGCCGACCTGGCTCATGGCCAGGGACGGCAAAACCAATTATGATGTCTCCATGCCTCTCAGCGCTTTTGGGTGCCTGAGCATGCAGCCCTTGAACAGCCATCCTTCGGATATCCTTCTCAAGCTGAAGCACATGGCCATGGAAGGTGCCATAGAGGCTGTGGAACGGGTGAATTACGGTTCCGGCCGCTATAATGAAAGGACAGGCAGAAAATCCGGATCGAAAAAATGGCAGGCCCGGGTGTATCTCTTTGGTGAATGGCTGAAAATGATGATTGAAACCTGTGGGCAGCCTTTTGAGACTGTTTACGCCGGCACCCTGAAGGACATCTGCCACAGGATCGGGGCCGGGGACATCACCTATGCAACAGGCACCCGGATGCTCATGGATGCCTTGTTTGAATATACGGGATGCGGTGAGCCGACCCTGATTATCGGAATCGTACCCCCCTTCTATCCCAGTGTCTCTTACCTGGGCCGGCCGGATTTTAAAAAGACCCTGACAGACCTCCATCTTCTCCTGGATGAAGCTTCACGACACCACCAGGGGCCGGCCTATGATCTGGAAGCCTATTTTACAGGTATTTCGGATCTGAGCTATACCTCTATAAAACCTGAAGACCTGCCGGCATTCCGGATGACCATCTCCCATGAAATGCCTTTATACGGCGGATTGTACACCATTCCCTTTGATCTCATCGCCGGACATGCCATGCCCTGCATCAATATCGGTCCCTGGGGCAAGGATTTTCACAAACTCAGCGAGCGGGTCTTAAAAAAAGATTTGACCATCCATACCCCGCATTTGATTCAATGCGCACTGGAACATATGTTAAAAAGCATATGAATAAACTATCAGGCGGTTTCAAAAAACCAGAAACCTATTTTTCCTCGTTTTCTGATATAGCCGAATTCAGCTTTTCAATAATTTCATTTCCGACCTTTCGGCTGCACATGATATATCTTTTTTCACCATCAGGCATATCTGAAAATATGACATATTGAAAATCCTGCTTAGGAAGGCCCGATGATTCAATCAGGCTTTCCGCTTCTTCCGGAGCAATAAAAAAATAATCGAACCGGCCCGCATGGATCTTATTCAGCATGTTGATATTTTCACCTGTTGTGCCGTCAGTCACCGGTTTATGCTGAAGAATTTTTCCATCCAGAAAAGAGCCGTAAGAATACCCGTCTTTGATTCCCAGAACAAATTTCGGATTTGACAATACAGAATCTACAGTCATCCCGTTGTGCAGTTTTGCATTATCTGCTCTTGCAAGAGCAATCTGCGGCTTATCCTGGTAAAGAGGACGAGTGAATCCAGCAAATTTTTCCCTGTCAGGATTTTTAAACCAGCCAATTGCGCAATCGCATCCATTGTTCTCTTCAATAATTACCATCTGCCTTTTTGAAGGAGTATTTTTCCATTCAAAAGGAACCCGGCTTTTTTTAAAAGCTGAATCCGCCGGCGTTGCTGTAAGGCCCTCCACACTGTTTCCGGTTGAATGAGCATATGGAATCCTTTCATGATAATGAACAACAACAGAACCACAATCTTCTGCCAGACATCTTGAGACGGGCATCAATAAAACAAGAACAGCCATAAATAAAACAGATCTTTTCATAATCTCCCCTCATGAAAAATTGTGCTTTTAAACAATTAACCGTGCAGGTTCTTCAGCTTCAATATATTGTTTTTTTAGTTTGCCGGAATAGTATTGTCAAGCATATAAAATCAACAGAATATACAACGCAGGCCAAGCATCCCTGATTGTAAACCTGACTGGTGACCCATATAATTCTTGCCTGTATTGCCGGTTGTACGATATGCTGATGGAAAATAAAAATTACCGGCAGATGAAATCATGACATGGCTCTTAAAAAAATCTTAGATATATTTTTCAATTATGTGCGCATCAATTCCGCGACCGGTACTCACAGCGAAAACAGGGAATTTGTGAAAACCATCACAACGGCAAAAGCACTTCCTCTCAGGATCACCATCCCGGTGGCCCTGACCCTTATCCTCTTTACCCTGACCATTTTTCTTCTGATCATCCCGCTGATGGAAAAAAATATGATGGATGGGAAACGGCAGGCCCTCATGCATCTGACTGAGACAGCCTGGAGCACTCTTTCCCTCTATCATGACCAGGCCCGTGAGGGAGTCATGTCCGGGGATGAAGCCAGGGAAGCCGCCATCCGCCATCTGGGCCGGTTACGGTATGGACCGGATTTCAAGGATTATTTCTGGATCAATGATATGAAGCCTGTCATGATCATGCATCCCTATCGCCCGGATCTGGTGGGAAAAGACATTTCCGCATTTGAAGACCCTTCCGGCAAACCCCTCTTTGCTGAAATGGTAAAGGTAGTCAGGGAAAACAAAGCCGGGTTTGTGGATTATCTGTGGCAGTGGCAGGAAGATTCGACCCGGATCATCCCAAAGATTTCCTATGTCAGAGAATTTGAACCCTGGGGCTGGATCATCGGCACCGGGATCTATGTGGATGACGTCAGGGCCGATATCCTGACCATAACCCGCCGGCTCACCTGGACCTGTATCGGCATTATGGGAGTCGTGTTTCTTTTGTCCGGTTATATCATCCGGACAGCAGCCCTGGCTGAAAAAGAACGGCAAAAGGCCCTGGCCCAATCCCGTTTAAGGGAAAAGCAACTGATCCAGGCTGATAAGATGAGTTCGCTGGGCATCCTGGTAGCCGGGGTAGCCCATGAAATCAATAATCCTGTCACTTCCATCATGCTCAATGCCCCAAACCTGAAAAAAGCATGGGATGGATTTACCCCGGCCCTGGACGCTCATTTCAGCCGGAATCCCTCGGCCAGGGTCTGTAACATGGCCTACCCGGAATTGCGGAAGCGCATCGAACTGATGCTCGGGGCCATCCAGGATGGTGCTGCCAGGATCAAGCGCATCATTTCCGAACTCAAGGATTTTTCCCGGCCTGCAGAGGACCGGATGGACCAGTACATTGACGTGAACCGGATGGTGAAAGAATCCATGAACCTGACCCGGCCCATGCTTAAAAAAAACACTCCTCTGCTGACTGTGGCCTATGGAGAAAATCTGCCTCTTATCCAGGGGAACTTTTCCAAACTCCAGCAGGTGATGATCAATCTCCTGGTGAATGCAGGCCAGGCCCTGACCCGGCCGGAACAATCCATCCATGTAGAGACTCACTTAAGCAATCCGGATGGCTTTCTGATCATTGAGGTTACGGACACAGGACCTGGTGTTGCTCCGGAACATATAAGCAGGGTAAAAGACCCGTTTTTCACCACCCGCAGGGATGACGGCGGCATGGGGCTGGGCCTTTCCATTTCCGAAAAAATTGTCAATGATCATGGCGGCACACTGGAACTTATTTCTCCCCCCGGACAGGGCCTGACCGCCAGGATCGTCTTACCCATTAAACCGCTTTATTTTACGGCAAGCAGATAACCGGCTGTCAAATCAATTGTCATACCCGGGATGGCTTAGATGCTTTTCCTTTTATTTTTTCCAACCGCAGCAATTCCCATTAATCCAAATCCGAAGAGAAGCATTGTTGCCGGTTCCGGAACTGGTGAACGGTCATTGAACGTATCGTAATGACTGACTTTGCCAATATTAATATTTTCAAGGTCAGCACCAAAAGCGGCAAGATCAATAACCGCATAAGAAAATTCATTTAGATTACTGAACAGAAAATGGCTGTAATTGATCGGAGAAATTTTTAAATTTCCCATTTTTATCAGATAATATTCCGGCGAATTATCAAGATGCTCAGCATAAATATAATCCACAGCGTTGTTGATAGGATCTGTTTTTGTCCAGTTAAAATTGCCATCGTTTTTATATTCCAGGATTATTTCAAATCCAAGAATGCTTTCAACCCATGATTTTTCACCATCGGTACTGCTGTTTCCAAGGTCTGACTGTGCTAAAAGAGTATCCACATTCCCGACGTCTATAGACCCGCCATTTATTGTGTATGCCCAGACAGACGAGCTGATGACCGATAAAAGCAGACAAGAGCTGATAATGGAAAGCATGCTTTTTAGTGAACAGATTTTCATTTTATTTTCTCCTTATTAATAATAATTCGGTTAAAACACACAAGTTTAACTGTTGCAATGTAACTGTTTTAGCATTGCAATATTGATACCATGACAGGGGATTATAAATTCAGGCGTTTCCAGTGATCGCTATCAGGCTCTTTTTTAAAAAAAGACGGAATTGGATAAAAAAGTATATAAAAATCAAGAAAATAATTACATAAAACTGTAACCTTTATTTCTTAACCTCAGTCTTCTCCTGACAGATTTTAAAAAGCCACTCACATAGCTTGAACCGTTGCATCCAGCATTGAAAAAAATTCCTTTTGACCGGACATGGCTCTCCCGCTTTTTTATCGTTGACAAGGGATAGCGACCGCAGGTATAAATCTTTTCCAGACATAAAGGTGCCTATGGGTTTTTGTGGAAAATCCCCTGGGTTAAAAGGAAAGGCGGTGCAAGTCCGCCACATGCCAGCCGTTGCCGTGACCGGGGACGAAAGCTGCACAAAATGCCACTCTTTTTTAAAGGGGAAGGCGCAGTGAATAGGATAATCCGTCAGTCGGAAAGCCTGCCTTGATGCACATTGTGAAAGGATTCTCTGCTGGAACAAGATCCTGTTGAATAACTGTTTGATTATTCAGGAGGAAATATGTCCCAGACCAAAAACCGTGAATTCGGTGCCATCATTACCCGTCTCATCCAGAAACAGAACCTGACCCGGAAAGAATCCGAACATGCTTTTATTTCCGTATTAGCCAACGACATCACTGAAATGCAGCAGGGGGCGTTTCTTGCCGCCCTGACCGCCAAGGGGGAAACAAGCGCTGAGGTGGCCGGGGCATGGCAGGCCATCTATGACCTGGATACCACCAAAGTGAGGCTTGACCGCGGGATCAGACCCGTAGACAACAGCGGCACCGGCATGGATACGTTTAAAACCTTTAATATCAGTACGGCAGCCGCCATTGTTGCAGCAGCCGGCGGCATCCCCATGGCTCGGCACGGGGCAAGGGCCATCACTTCGGTCTGCGGCACCGTGGATATGGCGGAAGCCCTGGGGGTTGATGTGGAATGCACAGCCCATGTGGTGGCAAACAGCATCGAAACGGCAAAGCTCGGCCTTTTTAACGGCATGAGCCCGAATATCCATCCCATGGCCCTGGGCCGCATCCTCTCGCAGATCTGTTTCGGTTCAACCCTGAACATTGCCGCCTCCCTTGCCAACCCGGCCCTTCCGTCCATCGGGGTCAGGGGGGTCTATTCAAAAGAAATGATCCGGCCCGTGGCCGAGGTCATGCAGGAAATCGGATACACCCGGGCAATTGTCCTTCACGGCTGTCTTGACGGATCCGACAAGGGCATGGATGAGGCATCGGTCTGCGGCATGACCTATTGTGCGCAGATTCTTGAAACAGGGCTTATCCAAGAATTCTTTATTGACCCGAAAAAACTCGGGCTGGCCGCCAAAAACCCGGATGATCTTTGTCCTGAACAGGATATCACAACTGAGGCCCGGCGGTTTGCCGCCCTGATCGCTAACCGGGAAAACAGTGTGAGAAAAGATGCGGTTCTCCTCAATGCCGGACTCATTTTTCTTGCTGCCGGGAAAACAAAAGACCTGGAAGGCGGAATTGAAGAAGCCTCAAGGCTTTTAGAAAAGGGCCTGGCCTTCACCGCCCTTGAAAACTGGGTCAGCGCCCAGAATAGAGATCCTGAAAAGGGCCTGAAAAAACTACACAGCCTGGTGTAACCCATGGAACTTTTGATCTTAAAATCCGGCCCTGATTATATCCGGATAAAGGACGGGGCCTTTATCCGGGCCGGCCTGGACAAGGCAAGCGTTTTTCCCATGGACCGGATCTGTCTTGTGCAGGAACATGCAGAGAACATGAAAAACATGGGCTTTGACAGGATTTCCATAAAAAAACTGATTTTGACGGAAGGGGACCTCTGATATGAAAATGGTATTGACCGGACTTGGCAAACTTGAAATCCGGCCTGATAACCGGGTAATGACTCCCCAGGATCATGATTCTGCTTTGACACGTGTTCTTTGCTGCGCCATCTGCCGGACCGATGCCAAGATGTGGGAACAGGGCCACCGGGATCTTGTTTTTCCAAGGGTTCTCGGTCATGAAATGGTGGTTGAG
>MGTJ01000246.1 GCA_001799395.1 Desulfobacterales bacterium RIFOXYA12_FULL_46_15
CAAGGCCGGGGAGACCCAGGGAGGCCATGAAGGCAAGGCCCATAAGGCCTGTATATTCGGGCATGTGAGATGCCAGCCCGCCAAAGCCGTTGATTTCCCGGGTATGGGCCCGGTCATAGATCACGCCGGCAATTAAAAAGAGCATGGGAGAAATCAGCCCGTGGGCCACCATCTGGAACATGGCGCCGGAAATGGCCTGGGGAGTGAAAGCCGCATACCCCAGGAGGACAAACCCCATGTGGGAGACCGACGAATAGGCAATGAGTTTTTTAAGGTCGGTCTGGGCCATGCAGACATAGGCGGCATAAACAATATTGATTGTACCGAAAATGGCCATAGTCGATGAAAAATAGGCTGTGGCTTCAGGAAAAAGGCTGAAATTAAACCTTAAGATACCATAGCCCCCGGTTTTCAAAAGGATGCCGGCAAGGATGACCGATACCGGGGTCGGGGCTTCCACATGGGCATCGGGCAGCCAGGTATGAAACGGGAACATGGGAATTTTTATGGCAAATCCGATAAAAAAGGCTATCCAGATAATATGTGCAAAGGAAAAGGAAAAGATCGGGGCAGCCTTGGCAAAGATTCCCTTTTTTGCCATATCCGAGAGAAACACAAGATTAAAGGTATGGTCTGCCGGTGTTCCGTCAGCCAGGAATACCGGGCCTGAGGTATAATAAACGGCAATCATGGCAACAAGGATCAAAAGGGACCCCATAAGGGTATATAAAAAAAACTTAATGGCAGCGTATTCTTTTCTCGGGCCGCCCCAGATGCCTATGAGAAAAAACATGGGCAAAAGCATGATCTCCCAGAAAATATAGAACTGGAAAATATCCAGGGAACAGAAGGTCCCCATCATCCCGGTTTCAAGAAAAAGAAGCAGGATCATATAGCCCGGGGTCATTTTTGATGAAAAATGATGGCCAAAAAGTTTTCCCCACCAGGGAACCGATGCAATGGCTGCAATAACCGTAATAAAGGCCGTCAAAATCACCAAAGCAATATTGATGCCGTCAACGCCGAAAAAATATTCAATATTAAAACTTTTAATCCAGACAAACCTGTGGATAAACTGAAGGCCGGAAGAATCCGGGTCAAAATTTCTCCACAAGATCAGACACAGGACAAAGACCAGTGTTGTGCAGAAAAGACAAATCACCCGGTCGATATTGTTGAACAAAGCCTTATCAAGCCTGAACAGGTTTAAGACGGCAATCCCTAAGATAATGGAGGCCGCACCGATTAAAGGGATGAATACGATCCAGGATAACAAAAAACCGGTTGTCTGATAGTTCATTTTTCCCCCTAGGTGAAGAAGATATAATTGCCAATGACAAGGATACCCCCTCCTGCCAGGGCAACCCCCAGATAATGCCTGAGCCTGCCGGTCTGAATTTTGACAAGCCCTGACCCTGCGGTAAAAACCATATCGGCCGCGGCATTGACAATACCGTCCACACCTTTGGCGTCTGCCGTACCGGCCGCATTCCCCATGAGTTTTCCGATAAGAGCTGCAAAATTGACCAGGGCATCAATGATATGCTGATCCGTCCAGTTGGAAATATTTTTTAAGGTCATGACCAGCCTGACTGCCGTGCGTTGATAGAGTTCATCAATATAAAATTTATGGTAAATCAGATCATAGGCCAGCCGGATGATTTTATTTTCAAGGAAAAGCAGTTTTTCAGGCAGGGGATGCACGGCATCCTTGTATAGCCGGCTGGCAATAAAGGCCCCTGCCAAGGCAAGGATAACGGACATTCCCATCAGCAGCCATTCCAGGGAAAGGGAGCCATGGGCAAAGTGCAGGTATGGCTTTGAGGATTCAAATACAGGGTTAAGAAAATCCTGAAACAGATTGGGCACACCAAAAATTTCAGGCATGCCCAGGAAACCTGCAACGGCTGAAAAAAAAGCAAGAAGAAGAATCACAAAGGTTATGGTTTGGGACTGCTCTTCCGGGATATGGGACTGATCCCCCTGGTAGGGCCCTGTAAATATCATGAAATAGGAACGGAACATATAATAGGCCGTACCAAAGGCAGCGAGCACGGCAATGCCCCAGATGAAAATTCCCAGCCGGGGATACAGCATGTTTCTTGTGATAAACGCCTGGTACAGAATTTCGTCTTTGGAAAAAAAACCAGAGAAAAAAGGAAATCCTGAAACCGCAAAACAGGCCATGAGATAGGCCAGGTTTGTTCTGGGCATGAAGATGGACAGTCCGCCCATTTTCCGCATATCCTGCTCATGGCGGCAGCCCATGATCACGGAGCCTGCGCATAAAAACAGGCAGCTCTTGAAAAACGCATGGGTGACCAGATGAAAGATTCCTGCCGAATAGGCACCCACGCCCACACCAATAAACATAAAACCGAGCTGGCTGATTGTAGAATAGGCCAGGACTTTTTTAATATCATGCTGGAAAAACCCGATAACAGCGGCAAAGATTGCCGTAACTGCCCCGAAAATGGCTACCCAGGTCATGGCTGCAGAAGATAAGGAAAATAGAAAATGGAGCCTTGCCACCATGTAGACACCGGCTGTGACCATGGTCGCAGCATGGATCAGGGCGGAAACAGGTGTCGGTCCTGCCATGGCATCCGGAAGCCAGACATAGAGGGGGATCTGGGCTGATTTCCCCATGGCGCCCACAAACAGGGCTATGCAGATCAAGGTGATTGCAGGGATATGAAACAGGGTGTTTCCCGTAAACGCCTGCCGGATGGCCGGGTTCATCAAGGTTGCTTCAATCTCATGAAACACAAGGGATGCATGGCCGACTGGTGAAGACCCCGAAGGCAGGGAGGCAAGGGTCCAGAACAAAAGAAAGATCCCGATGACAAAACCGAAATCGCCGACCCTGTTAACGATAAAGGCCTTCATCCCGGCCCTGGCATTGTTGATATCCTTGTACCAGAACCCGATGAGAAGATAGGAGCAAAGCCCCACTCCTTCCCAGCCCATGAACATGATCAGAAAATTGTCCCCCAGGACAAGGACCAGCATGGAAAACATGAAAAGATTCAGATAGGCAAAAAACCGCCAGTAACCGGGGTCATTCTTCATATACCCTATGGAATAGATATGGATCAAAGATCCCACAAAGGTGACGACAAGGCACATGACTGCTGAAAGACGGTCCATGATAAAGGCGGCATCGACTGTGAGGCGGCCGATGGCAAGAAATGTCCAGGCATGGGCATGAATGGCTGTAACGGACGGGTCAAGGGCAAGCTTTGCAAACCCTATGGACGAGAGGACAAAGGAAAGGACAACCGTTGCAACGGCTGTTACATGGATAACGGATTTATCCAGCCTGGCCTGGATTGCGGCACCCGAAAGACCGTTTATTATGGCGCCCAGAAGCGGCAGCAAAGGGATAAGGGCAAGATAAAGCGAATTGTAATACATTCCATGCGCCATGATGCTTATTCCCTTAATGTGGTTAATTCTTCCATGTCGATTAATTTATTGAAATTCCGGTAAATAGCCATGACAATGGCCAGGGCAACCGCACATTCCAGCGCTGCCAGAACGATACAGAAAAGGGCGAACACATGTCCGTCAATCCTGGTTTGAGCCGTCCCTGAAAAATGCGCAAAGGCGATAAAATTAATATTGGCTGAATTTAAGATCAGCTCCACTCCCATGAGGACACCGACGGCATTGCGCCTTGTCATGACGCAGAGGATACCGAAGGCAAACAGGAATGCACCCACGATCAAAAAATGCGGCAGACCCGGGGTCATTTTTCATCTCCTTTTGGCATACGCTTGCGTCTTGCTATTACAACAGCCCCCATGAGTCCTGAAAGGATCAGGATGGATACCACTTCAAAGGGCAGAAGCCATTTGCCGAGCAGGGCATTGCCGATGGAGGCGGTTGTGGGGGAAAAATCGACCTTTTCTGTGACCGGCCACTGTCCGGATACGGCAACATAGATCAGGATGGCTCCAAAACAGATAGTGATGAAAAAACCGGGCACACGCCCTACAGACTGGTTGGAAATCCTTATTTCAGATATCCTTGAAGACAGCATGACGGCAAACAGGATCAGGACCAGGGTCCCGCCCACATAGATTAATACCTGGGTTGCGGCAATAAAATCTGCCGACAGCAGGACAAAGAGCCCTGCCACTCCGAGGAAGGTATAAACAAGGGCAAAGGCGCACCGGACAATGTTCTTTGAGATGGCCACATACCCTGCCGACCCTATGACCATGGCGGCCAGGACATAGAATATAACCGAATAGATAATGTTATTCATGGGCCTGTCCTTTCATCCGCTGTTTGACAATAGCGCCGTAAAAGTCTTTGGGTATATCTTTGGAATCACTCTCCCGGGGTAGTTTGTAAAGGACCACAGGATGATCCACAAACCTGATGAAGAGGTCTTCAACGTCCTGGGTGACCGCGTTAAACAGCTTGGTATGATAAATTGCGGATGTGGAACAGTTTTCAGAGCACAATCCGCAATACATGCATTTGGATATATCAATGTTAAAGGCGGTAAGAAACCGCTCGCCGGTTTGTGCATCTTTTTCAACGGCAATGGTGATACAGTTGATGGGGCATGTGCTTTCGCAGATCCTGCACCCGATGCAAAAACGCGTATCTACCTGGAGGATTCCCCGGTAGCCGTCCGGAAGCTGTTCTTCCAATGGCGTCTCGAGTTTGTTGGGGTATTGGATGGTGGCAGGCCGTCTGAAAAGATAGCTTGCAGTGACGGCCATACCTTCCGTAATAGAGGAAAACATGCGATAGATATTGTTGATATAGGATATCACGGCAGCCTCCAGAACGGGTACCATAAAGGGATTCCCTTCATTTTTTCATAGGCTGCCTTGCCGGAAAGATAATTATACCGGATTCTCATGATATAGAAAATAACGGCACCCGCACCGATCCCGGACATAATAACCCGGATCACAAAGCCTGCCATGCTTTCCCAGGGAAATACCAGCATCCAGATCATGGTTCCGATAATGGAGGCAAGACAGACGGGGGCCAGGTATGTCCAGCAGACAAGGGTCATCTGGTCCACCCTGACCCGGGGAAGGGTCCATCGAATCTGGATGATAAAAAATACCACCAGGGAGGTCTTGCCCGCAAAAACTGCAACACTAAGGAGAATCAGCCAGGGACTGCCGGACAGGGTTTCAATGCTCACAAAAGGAATCTGCCAGCCGCCTAGATAGGTCAGTGAGACCATGGCTCCGATCACCCAGAGATTAGCCCATTCGGCCATGGGAAATACCAGAAACCTGAACCCTGAATATTCGGTATTGTACCCGGAAACCAGTTCACTTTCCGCTTCAGGCAGGTCAAAGGGAATCCTGTTGCCTTCTGCCAGGGCAGATATGAAAAAAATGATAAAACAGGCCAGGGTGAACGGACTGTGAAATATATTCCAGTTCCACGGCATACCGCCCTGGGATTTGATGATATCCTGGGTGGAAAGACTGCCTGTCAGCAGGATCACTGGGATCAACGACAGGGCTGTGGGGATTTCATAGGAAATAATCTGGGCTGCTGATCTTAAGGCACCGAACATGGCCCACTTGGAGTTTGAGGACCATCCCCCCATGATAATGCCTACTACGACAAGAGAGGTGACAGCAAAAATATAATAAATGCCGATGTTCAGGTCTGCCGCCACAATGCCGAAGCCAAAGGGCAGGGCCACAAAGGCTGTAAAAAGCCCGGAAAAGACAAAATATGGAGCGGTCCGGAACAAAAACCGGTCGGCCCGGTCCGGGATAAGATCTTCTTTCAGGAGCAGCTTGATGCCATCGGCCACCCATTGGAGAATGCCCTGGGGGCCGACAACATTGGGACCTATCCTGGACTGTATCCTGGCTGCGATACGTCTTTCCACAAAACTTGTGATGCCTGCAAAATTGGCAGCAAAAAACAGCAGGGCGCCGGCCACAAGGAAAATAAACAGGCCATACCAGATCAAAGCATAGGAAGATGTTTCAACAGGAGCTTGAAACAGAAACCGGAAAAGCTGGTCAGCATAGTTTTTCATGGTTCATCCGATTGATTAAAAATTTATTTACCGGTCTATTTCCGGGGCCACCACATCCAGGCTGCCGATGAGGGCGATCAAGTCCGCCACCATAAGCCCCTGGCTTATCTTTTCCACAATGGACATGGCTGTAAAAGAACCGGTCTTGATCTTGAGCCGGTAGGGTCTGTCCGATCCGTCGGACACAAGGTATATCCCCATTTCCCCTCTGGCGCTTTCAACGCAGGTGTAACATTCATTTTCCCTGATTTTTAAATTCCGTTTGATCTTGGTGCGGATATCGCCTGGCGGCAATGTTTCAAGTGCCTGGCGGACGATACTGCAGGATTCCTTCATCTCAAGGATACGGACAAAATACCGGTCATAGCTGTCTCCAAGGGTCCCCTGAAACCCCAGGCCAATGGGGATTTTAAAATCAAACCGGTCATAGACACCATAGGGAATGGCCCTTCGGATATCCATTTCAATACCGGACCCTCGAAGGTTCGGGCCGACCAGCCCGAAATTGACGGCATCCACCTGGCTGATGATTGCCACATTGGCCAGGCGTTTGATAAAAATCCCGTTAAAGGAGATCAACCTGTTGTATTCGTCGATAATGGGCTCAAAATGATCTAGGAATTTCAAGACAGCATCTTTGATATTTTGGCTGATATCCCGGGATACCCCTCCCACCCGCATATAGCTGTAAGTGAGCCTTGCCCCGCAGAGGGCTTCCATGATGTCGTTGATGCATTCGCGTTCCCTGATCCAGTGGACAAAGGGCGTGGAGGCACCGATATCCAGTGCCAGGGCCCCGGTTGAAATCAGGTGGCTGGCAATCCGGTTCAGTTCGCAGGCAATCACCCTCAAATACTCTCCCCGTTCCGGAACTTCGATGTTTGCAAGCGTTTCCACGGCCATGACATAAACATGATTGGCAAACATGGCGGAAAGATAGTCAATACGGTCGGTGAACGGGATAAAAGTGGTATAAGGCGTCTGTTCGGCCAGTTTTTCAATTCCCCGGTGAAGATAGCCCACATTGGGTAAGGCCTGGTGAATAACTTCACCGTCCGTGATAATCAGAAAATTCAAAACCCCATGGGTGGACGGGTGCTGGGGGCCCATATTGAGGATCATCTCCTCCATAAAGGGAGTTGCCTGGGGTTTTAAATGGCTGAGTTGATTTTTCAACATTTTTTATAATTCCGTTGCCGTCTGCATAACGGCTTAAGATGGTTTATCCCGGGATGTCTCCATATCGTGATATAATAAGGGTTCTTTATAATCCTTTCTCAAGGGGTAGCCGACCCAGTCGTCGGGCAGAAGGAGTCTTTTCATATTGGAATGCCGGATAAAATTAACCCCTAAAAGATCATGAATCTCGCGCTCAAACCATCCGGCCGTCTTCCATACGCTTTCAATGGATTCCAGTTCCGGGTGATTCCTGTTGACCGATGCTTTCAAAACACAAAGAGTTTTCAATTTCATGGAAAACAGGTGATATACCAGGGTGATCCGGTTTTTTTCAGGATAATCAACCCCGGAAAGGGAAAAGAAAAATGAAAATTTCAATTCCGGATGATAGCGGATATAAATGCAGACCTCCTGGATCTGGTCCGAACTTACTTCGATATAAGGATTCAAGGTTTTGTCACAATAAATAATGGTATCTTTTCCAAAGCGCAGGGCAAGGATGTCGTAACCCTTATATGTCATTTGACCTCCTGCCGTGGTTTTTTAAATAATTTTCCTTCATCATGATTTCCCGGATTGCCAAAACCCCTTCCATGAGGGCTTCGGGTCTTGGCGGACACCCTGGAACATAAATATCGACAGGAATGATTTTATCGACACCTTTGAGTACTGAATAACTGTTTTGAAACAAGCCTCCGCAATTGGCGCAGCTTCCCATGGAAATCACATATTTGGGGTCTGCCATCTGGTGGTATAAAAGCACGATTCTTTCCGCCATTTTATAGGTCACTGTTCCGGCAACAATCATGAGATCCGCCTGCCTGGGTGTGGAACGGAACACTGAACCGATGCGGTCGAGATCGGTCCTGGGGCCTCCTGTCTGCATCAGTTCTATGGCACAGCAGGCCGTACCGAATAAAAGGTACCAGATGGATGATTTTCTCATCCAGTTAATGACGTCATCCATGGTGGATACAATCGTATTTTTATCAGTAATTATAATATTTCCTTTCATTTTCCCTTAAGGGTGAAGCATGATCCAGTCGTTTCTGCCAGTTGATGTCGTTATTTTTCCAGACATAGGCCAGGGCCAGGGCGATAAAAATAAGGAAGACCGTAATCTCAATAACGGCCATCATTCCAAGTCCTTGACGGATCCATTGCCTTACGGCCACAACAACCGGGATGGTGATGCAGATTTCCACATCAAATACGATAAAGATTAATGCCAGGATATAAAACCTGGGGTTAAAATTAAACCAGGCTTCGCCGATGGTTCTTTCGCCGCATTCATAAATGGTTGATTTTTCGAAATTTCTGATACTCGGCCGAAAGAACCTGCCCACCGTCAGACAGGCAAATACGAAAAACAGACCCAGGAGGATAAAGGCCGCGACCATTGCATAATCAAACAGCATCATCAAATCCTTTCACATCACGGGTTAAGGATTCACATCAAACCACTGGTGAAAATCTGACATCAGATCATCGTATTTTTTCTTTATACCGGTATACATCCCGGCATCGCGGATGGCCAGGGCACACTGTTCACCCACGGCCATCATCAGGTTGATCTCGCTTTCGGAAAATTCATGAGGCTTATGGGTATAAATCCTTAAATCTCCGATAATTTTTTTATAAATCATCAGGGGAATGCTCAAGATGGAACCGATGCCTTCCTTTATCGCAGCTTCAGGATATTGCAGGCGGTCATCCTTTGCCGCATCATAGATCAAGACGCATTGGCCGTTCAGAACCTCAGATATGCTTTTTTTGGCCATGACAGGTCCTTTGTTCAGATACCCCTGACTCAACCCAAAGGCGGCCTTGAGATGAAAGATCTCCTGGTTTGGGTCCAGGAGTCTTATGGTGGTTCCTTTGACCCGGAGTTTTTCAGTGACAACCTTAACCACTGATGTCAGGACTTCGTCAAGATCCAGGGAGGAATGGACCACCTGGGTGACTTCCCTTAGTGTTGTATTAAAGATCCAGGCAAGGATTACATTGGCTGAAAATTCCGAAATGGTTTTCATAGTTTCGATTTCACATTGATTCAAAACCCGTATTTTATTATCATAAAGGTTCAGAACCCCGACCAGTTGGATACTGCGACAAAGCGGGATGGTAACCAGGGATTTGAATCCTTCCCGGTCATAGGCGGCTTTGGTGCCAAGCCGGATATCTTTCGTAATCTCCTGCTGCTGAATTCCTGCTGTTTTTAAAATATCTAAAAAATCATGGGTTACATCCGGCTGAAAGGTTTCGGCAAAGCTGGTGCAAAAACCATAGCCTGTAATGTTTTCGAGCCGCATGTGCGTGCTGTTGTAAATCAGGAACTGACAGGCTTTGACAGATATATGGCTGGTAATGGCCGTGCAGACGGTTTTTAAAAGTTCCTGCATGTCCATCGGGGAGTTGAATGCAGCCATGACCTTTTTAAACAGCAACAGGCAGCCAAGGCAATTTTGGCTTTTATTGTCCGGGAATAGAAATTCCGGTTGGTGACTCCTGTTATCCATTGTTCATTTCCCTTGTTTTATAAAGCAGTTATTTACTTAAAAAAAACCAGGTCCGATATGAACAGATTCAAAAAAATGTGCTGTGTATCCGCAGTAAGGAGGAAATCCATACAAGAGTGTTTGTTGAATAAATGATTTTAAAAAAGCAGTGGTATATTGTCAAGCAATATAAGGCAGCCCGCATATTAATTTTCTTGACAGGATCACAGCCCATGATTTAGTTTGTATATATCCGACCTGTTTTGAAGTTTCGTTTATCATCTCAATTATTGTAATCCGGACTTTGTTGTTTCTTCCTGTTTTTTGCTTTGTGAATAAGGCCATTATATTTTTAATTTTTAAAAAAGGAGGACGCCATGAAGGAAAATAAAATCCTGTTTCCGTATAATTTCAAGGAGATGGATAATAAAACATTGGAGTTTATTATTCAGATCTATGGCGGGCATGAAAATGTAAAAATTACTGTTTTTCATGCCTATGCACCAATTCCTGAAATCATCACAGATAAAAACAGTGTGATGGGGAATATGTCAGCCAATCTGCATTATCTCCGCCAGAATCTTATTGAGCAGGAAAACCGGATGAAGGAAGTCCGGCAGCATTTTCTGGACCAGGGTTTTCACAGCAGCCAGGTTAATTATTTATATTTGCCTAAAAAAAGAGATCTTGCCATGGAAATTCTCGCTCTGGCAAGGGATGAAGCATATCAAACCATTGTGCTGAACCGCTCAGGCTCTGTAACCGGATTTTTCAAGGCCAGTGTGTTTAATAAAGTCGTAACATCACTGAAAAATGTCAATATTCTAATCATCACCTGAATTTTTTTTGATTTTGCATATATGCCTGCGGTTCTTGAATTGAAAATCAATAAATAAGGAGAATATATTATGAGTACTGAAAATAAAATCGATATGGAAATTTTTAAAATTATCAAAACAGCCATGCACTCGGCTTCAGATCTTGAGGACATGGGTAATCGCCTGGTTCAGCTTCTGACCGGTGCCCTGGATATCAAGGGATGCACCCTGTTTGCCGCCAATCCGGATAATAAAGAGCTGGAAATTTTAACCACCTTTGGACTAAGCCCGGGTTATCTGAGAAAAGGCGCTATTTCGTCTAAAAAGAGCATTGCGGCCATTTACAATCAGAAACCTGTTGTGGTTTCCGACACATCTCAAACAGATCTTCTCCAGTATCCTGAAGCAGCCCGGAAAGAAGGCATTAAATCCATTATTTCGCTTCCCGTCGTCTTTTCAGATAAGGTGATCGGGGCCATCCGTCTTTACAACCATAAATCCTGGAATGTATCAGAGCACGACCTTGGCACCCTGATGCTGTTTGCCGATCATGTCGGTATGGCCATGATGTATACCCGGCTTTTAAATGCATTTATGCTGATCAAGGATGCGGTTGACGGTGTTCATAATATATGGGTTGATTCAAACTGATACTTTAGGTTTGCGATTTCATTGATGATGTAATATTTAAGAGCAGATCCGGTTCTTTTCTTACCGGCCTGTGAAATTCGGGGTCCGTTTTTCCAGCAGGGAACCGATGCCTTCCTTTGCATCTTCCATTTCAAAGGTAAGGGCCTGGTTCCGGGCTTCCATGTCTGCTGCCCGGACCAGGTTCCAGTCAAGACCGTCGTAAACGGATCGTTTCATCATCTGGACGGCCACAGGCGCGCTTTTTGAAATTTCCTCCGCCAGGGCCAGGGCCTTGTCCATCACTTTTTCCTTTTCCGTGGCATAATTGACAAGACCCATGGCCAAAGCCTCCTCACCGCTGATGATCCTGCCGGTATAGAGAAGTTCATTGGCCCTGGCTACGCCCACAAGCCGGGGCAGGATATAGGAGATGGCCATGCCGGAATGGATGCCGAGCCTGGCAAAATTGGCGCCCATTTTTGCCTTTTGGCTAACCACGCGGATGTCGCACAAAAGGGTGATGCCGAACCCGCCGCCGATGGCATGCCCGTTGATGGCCGCAATGACCGGGACTTTCAGGTTTGAGATTTCAAGAAAAGGCCTGTAAAAATCCAGCAATGCTTCGTTTAAAAAAGTCCCGTGATTTTGTTCAAACCCGCTTTTCAGATCGGCACCGCCGCAAAAAGTGGTGCCGCTGCCCGTGATGATAAGGCATCGCAAGGCCTTGTCCGCTTTCACACTGCTGATGATATCCCTGAAGATCGGGATCATTTTACGGTTCAGGGTATTCAGGGTGTCGGGGCGGCTGAAGGTTATTCTGCCGATGGTATCTGTTTTCATATAATGTACGGGTGGATATGTCATAAATCCTTTTCCTTTACTATAAAGCTTAATGTTAATCCAGGTTCAGTTCAGCCTTGCATTGATTGCATCTGATAACACCCCTGAACACTTTATTGCCGCAGTTTGGGCAATGGTATCGGGCTTCTTCGTCTTCAACCCATTTTTTTGTGCCGAACTGACGCCGATAGGGGACTGACCGCAGTATGACTTTTTTCCCGACAGCCATGGAGAAGTTCTCAATATGATGACAGGGGAATTCATCACATTCATGGCATCCGGAATAGCCCTTGTCTTTTGTGCACTCCCTGATGCCGCATTGCCTGCAATGCATGAAAAGATCATTGGACCCGCATCCGCTGCACCGGATATCGTCTGTTGAAAGCCGATCGCTGTTTGGAAGGGTGCCCTTGCCAGGGGTTCCGCCTTTATAAAGGCTGACCAGTTTTTCTTTGAGCTTCTGATTGTCATCCCGATGGGCAATGTGGATGGCGCAGACGCCGCAGTAAAGACTGCAGGGTGAAATAAAATCCGGATTTGTTGCCATGGGTTGAATCCTTTCTTTTTTCCATTGCCGATTATTGTATGGAATATTCCCCTTTTTTTGTATTGTCAATGCCGGACTTAAATCAGGTTGTAAATCCGGATGTCCTTTGTTTTCATGCCGTTTTTATATCACAGGATTCCCTGTATTCAATATATTCGTCAAATGTCGTTAGCCGGTCAATGATGCCTGCCGGGGTGATTTCAATGATCCGGTTGGCCAGGGTATTGACAAATTCATGGTCATGGGAGGCAAACAGGATGACTTCGGGAAATCTGATCAGGCCCTCATTCAGTGCTGTAATGGATTCCAGATCCAGGTGGTTGGTGGGTTCATCCATGATCAGGACATTGGATTCGGCCAGCATCATTTTTGACAGCATGCAGCGGACTTTTTCACCGCCTGACAGCACATTGATTTTTTTTGTGGCCTCTTCACCGGAAAACAGCATGCGTCCAAGAAAAGTCCTGGCAAAACTTTCCCCTTCTTTTGGAGGGGCAAATTGAAGCAGCCAATTAATAAGATTCAGGTTGCTGTTGAAGAAATTGCTGTGTTCTTTTTGGAAATAAGAGCGGGTAATGGTGACACCAAAGGTAAAAGAACCGCTGTCCGGTTCCATTTCACCTGCAAGGATCTGGAAGAGGGTGGTTTTTGAAAGGCTGTTTTTGCCCACAAAGGCGATTTTGTCCTTAGTGTTCACTGTAAAGCTGATATCGTTCAGCACCTTTTCCCCGTCAATCGTTTTAGTCAGGTTTTTAACTTCCAGGATGACGTTGCCGCAGGGCCGTTCAGGTTTGAAAGCAATAAACGGGTATCTTCTGGAGGATACAGGGATATCTTCAAAGGTCATTTTTTCCAGGAGTTTTTTCCGGGAGGTGGCCTGTTTTGATTTGGATGCATTGGAGCTGAACCGCTGGATAAAAGCTTTGAGTTCATTGGCCCGTTCCGTCAGTTTTTTGTTTTCCGACAGTTTCTGCTTCAGGTTCAATTGGCTGGCCTGGTACCAGAAATCGTAATTCCCTACATAAACGGAGATCTTGGAAAAATCGATGTCGGCAATATGGGTGCAGACCTCATTCATGAAATGGCGGTCATGGGAGACTACGATGACCGTATTCTGGAATCTTCCGAGAAAATCCTCAAGCCAGGCAATGGATTTGATATCAAGATTGTTTGTGGGTTCGTCCAGGAGCAGGACATCCGGGTTTCCGAACAGGGCCTGGGCCAGCAGGACCCTGACTTTTTCCCCGCCGTCCAGTTCCTTCATCCGGTTCCTGAGTTTTTCTTCAGGAACCCCGAGGCTGTTCAGCAGGACAGCGGCTTCGGATTCTGCCTCATAACCGTTCATTTCGGCAAACTCGATTTCAAGGGTGCCTGAGCGGATGCCGTCTTCTTCGGAAAAATCAGGCTTGGCATAGAGTTCATCCCTTAATTGCATTACCTTGTATAATTTTTCATGGCCCATGATGACGGTGTCTATGACAGTCTCTTCATCAAAGGCAAAATGGTCCTGCCGGAGCACGGCGATCCTTTCCTCAGGTCCCACAAAAACTTCACCCGAATCAGGTTCCATGTCTTTTGCCAGGATTTTCAGGAATGTGGATTTCCCGGAGCCGTTTGCGCCAATGAGTCCATAGCAGTTGCCTGGCGCAAATTTGATATTTACATTTTTAAACAGAATCCGTTTGCCGTAGGCCAGGGTGATGTCGTTTGCCCAAATCATGTTCTTTTGCTTCCTTATTAAATCAATAAAAAACCACAGGAATGAATCCTGTGGCAAAAAAATGAAATCTTATCATTTCCGGCAACAAAAGGGAATCCTTTTTTGTATTATTTTAATGTGTTATCAATTGCCGGAAAAGGACCGGGCCAAGATATTTTCATAATCCATGGGCGTATCCACATCTAAAAGAACGGCATCGGTTTCAAAATTTATTTTTAATATGGAATCCTTATACTTATCAAAAATCACCCTTGCCCCTGTATCCCCGGACAAAGATAAAAGTCTTGGAAACAGGATTCGTGAAATAATGACCGGGTTCCCGCGGCAGCCTTTGCAAAAAGGGATGAGGATGGGCGCGTCCGAGGCCTGAAACACAGTGATCATCCGGTTTATAATTCCGGCCGTGACCATGGGCTGATCCGCCAGGAGAAACATGGCCCCGGCACAGGAAGGCGAGACTGCATTAATCCCTTTGACCAGGGAATCGCTTTGCCCTTTTTTGTAATCTTTGTTGATAATGGTTTTCATGCCTGAAAAATCTATGGTTTTCAGTATATTGTCAGCATCATGGCCTAGAACGACAATGATTTCATCCAATTCAGACCGGGCCGCATTTCCGGCGACCCGGCCCAGAAGGGTTGTGCCCTGGAAAGGCAGGAGCTGTTTTGTTTTTCCCATGCGGCTGGCAAAGCCTGCAGCAAGGATAATCCCGGCTGTTTTTTTTAATATCTTCATGAGATAATATTTTTTAATTTTTTCCCCGGTGCCCTGACCTTTACCAGCTCTGCCACGATGGAGACGGCAATCTCCTCAGGGGTTTCCGCATTGATATCAAGGCCCACAGGCGAAAAGACCGATTCAAGCCGTTCTTTTGTGATCCCCTGCTTCATGAGATCCTTATATATCAGGTTTCTTTTCCTGATGCTGCCGATCATGCCGATATAGCCGGCCGGTGTGGAAAGGGCTTTTTGCAGCACGGTTTTGTCATGAATATGTCCGCGGGTGATGATCAGGATATAGGAATTTTCTGAAATCCTGAGCCCTTCAAACACATGGCTGAAATCCGAAACAATGAGTGCGTCGGCATCGGGAAACCTTTCTCTGTTTGCAAACTCGGGCCGGTCATCAATCACGGTGATATTGAATCCAACGAGTTTGGCCAGCTGAGCGACAAATACAGAGACATGACCTGCCCCGAAAATAAAAACCTGGGGATTAAGCCTGATGTTTTCCACAAAAAATGCAATATCCTTTATGCCGGAAGGAATCAGTTCAAAAGGGGTATTCCAGGTTAGGGGCAGTTTTTCAGGCTCAAGGCCTTTAATGCCGCCGATGACGGCTCCATCTTCTTTAATGAGCATCCGGGTCCCGGTTTCCAGGGCCGGGATGCCGTCCTCAATCCGGGTTACGAGCCTTACCGCACGATGGGCCGTAATTTCTGATTCAATGGTTTGAAATAAGGACAGGGTTTCTTTATTTTCCGGGAAAAGCGGGTCCAGGTAGAGGTCAACTTCACCGCCGCAGATCATCCCGGCTTCTGCTATGTCCCGTCCTGTCAGGCGGAAAGGATAGACAAAAGATTTTTCTTCTTTGAAAAGGGTCCTGGCCCGGGTCTGCACCTGGTATTCCAGGAGCCCTCCGCCAACGGTTCCGAAAAGATCACCCTTTTGTGTGATGATGCACATGGACCCCACATCCCTTGGGGTTGATCCGGAGCGCCGGATGGTTCTAGCTAGTATGAGTTTCTGCCCGGATAAAAGCAGATCACAGGCAGCCTGGTAGATATTTTTTTTCATGATATTTCCTTATGTTTGGCCTTGGACAGGGTTATTTCCGCTTTTATACAGGATACATCCTTTAGTGAAGCAATGATAATTCTGCCGTCCTGGTTAATGTCTTTAAGAAAATTTATTATTTTTATGCCTGAAGCAGTCCCGGCCTGTGTGTCAGCCTTGTTGAGAAAGATGATGTGATCCTGTGCTGCACAAAAAGCAGCAGCTTTTTTTAATTCCATGGCAAGGCAAAGCGCAATGGAGGATTCACCAACGGTTTTGCCCATTGGAAGCCCTGTATTGCCGGAAAAAAGCAAGGCCCGGTGGACATGGGTTTCATCTAGGGGAACCCCGACGGCATCCAGTCCGGTTACAAGAATAAGGCAGGTGGTTGATCCCGGGATCACGGGTTCATGTGAAGCCGTGGCTTTCAGGGGCTTTTGGCGGGAACCGTCGGCTTCCACAATAATCCAGTCAAAAAGGCTGGCCTGCCATAATTGATCAATGGTTTTTGGAGAGAAGCCCTCAAGCTTGCCTGAATCCGGGTCATGACGGCTCCCTGCCGAGAAATGGAGATTCCGGCTCAGTTTTGATTTTTGGATCAGGTTTTCTTCAGAAACGGCAATGATGGTTTCAAAAGAAAGCTCTTTTTCCGGAAAGAATATCTTGGTCGTGGTGGTGGTTAACACCTTTTTCCCCAGGTCCGCCAGATCCTTTGCCAGGCGAAACATCAGGCTTGTTTTTCCGCCGCCGCCAATGATGCTGATAACGCCTTTCGGGCCTTTGCATATGCTGTTTACCAATGAGGATGTCATGTTATGCAGTCGAGAAAGTCTATCCTTTTTTTTATTTCTATCCTGCCAGGGATTATTTCATAGTTTTTTAATAATTCAAGCTTTAATAGGCCGGGGTGCTAATTTCCTTGACTTGTTCAAGTCTTAAACGTATCTATGAACAACAGGTTATCCGGGGTGATAGCGTGTCTGCAAGATGAAAAACATCCGGATCAGCCGGGAAAAAACAGTAATGTTCGGGCAAATATGATTCAGGTACAGGATTTGCTTTATCGAACAGTAAAGAAACATAAAAAAATCAAATTATAGGTGATCAAATGACAGAAACAATTTTTGAATTTCTAAGCAAAATCGGATTCCATCACCCGATACACCCAGCCTTGACGCATATTCCCATGGGAATGGTCATGGGGGCGGCCATGTTCAGGGTTCTATCCTTAATCCCCAGGATGAAATTTCTGGCAAGGACAGGATATCACTGCGTTGTTCTTGGGCTTCTGGGCATATTCCCGACAGCCTTTGCCGGTTATCTGGACTGGCAGCATACGTTTCAGGGGCAGTGGGAATTTCTTATCATTTTAAAAATGGTGCTGGCCGTGCTGCTTACCCTTCTTATGGCAACCATCCTGTATCTGGATGATACTGAAACCCCGAAATTGAACAAGGTAACGCTTTTTTACTGTCTGGCAGTCCTTTGCGCCATCGGCCTCGGATTTTCAGGAGGAGAACTTCAATACGGATAACAAGGAGAAAATAAAGATGAAAAAGAATATCATGATGACAGTGCTGGTCCTGTGTTTAACTCTTCCCCTGGCCGGGTTCGCAATGGACTATCAGCATAGGCTTGAAGCAAAGGACATCATATTTTCCTGGACCCTTGAAGGGGATCTGATCCATGTCCAGTTATCTGCAAAGACCGAAGGCTGGGTGGGAATCGGATTTGACCCTGAGGATGCCATGGCCGGTGCCAATATTATCATCGGAGCGGTAAAAGACGGCCAGGTCAAAATCGAAGACCATTTCGGGGACCGAAAAAGAGGACATTCCAGTGATGAAGAGCTGGGAGGTAAAAATGATGTCCAAAATCCTGCCGGAACAGAAGATAAAGGAATGACCACCATTTCCTTTACCTACCCGCTCAATTCAGGGAATAAATATGACAAGCCGGTTCCGGCGGACGGGACCGGCAAAATAATGCTGGCTTATGGCGCAGGCAAGGACTCATTTAAAAACCGTCATGCTTATCATGTGCTGTATGAAGTCAATTTTAAGACCGGTGAGAGCAAAAAGATTAAATAATGAATCGCAGACTTGAATTTTTTGTCGTTTTGATGCTTGCGCTATTTGTCTTTACCCTGTCGGAAGCTGCTGAAATCAAAAAGGAACCGGTAAAAAAGGGGAATGCTTCAGCAGATGTAAAAAAAGATAGCATAGGTCAGGACCACGACCATGCGATCCTGACTGAAACCCTGCCGGATAATGATCTTGCAGGCCAGGTCAGGATCGATGAAGAGTTGGGGAGCGTTGTGGCGATGGACACCCTGTTCAGGGATGAAACCGGAAAGGAAATAAAACTTGAAACGCTTTTTGACAAACCGGTTGTCCTGTTGCCCATCTTTTTTTCATGCACCGACGTATGCGGTTTCCTCCAGGCTGATCTGGCCCGGGTCCTGAACGTCGTGGATCAGGTCCCGGGCCGGGATTTTAATATCATCACCTTAAGCTTTTCCGATGATGAAAATGAGATTGATGCGGCAGGGGCTAAAAAGAATTATAACAACCTCATCAAGCGGGAGTTTCCCCTGGAAAAATGGTCTTACCTCACTGGTGATCAGGGCAATATCAGGAAACTCACTGATTCGATGGGGTATTATTTTATCAAAAAAGCTACGCATCAGTATGTTCACCCGTCTGCCCTGATCGTCCTTTCAAAGGAAGGCAAGATTATCCGGTATCTGTATGGCCCGAATTTTCTTCCCTTTGATGTGGGGATGGCATTGAATGAAGCTGAAAAGGGAAAACCCGGAATATCCATAAAAAGAGGGGTCCTGTCTTTCTGCTTTGATTATGACCCGGCCAGGAAAACCTATGCATTCAAAGTGTTCAGGATTGCCGGAACCGTTGTCCTGATTTCGCTTATCGGGTTTATCATATTCCTTTTGTATCCTTCAAAAAGAGACAAAAAAGACAAAATTGTCTCGTGATACAGGTAAAAAAGACAGCCGGGTCAAAAACCGTTTAGCGTTTATGAGGCGTTCATGGAAGCTGTACCATCATTTTTTGAAACCCATTCACCATCAAGATATAAAGGGGTCTGGTCCTGGCTCTTGACCATGGACCATAAACGGATCGGGATCATGTATCTTTTCTCCATCCTTTTCTGGTTCCTGCTTGCCGTTCTTTTAGGGGGGATGATCCGGCTTGAACTCATGTTTATCGGCCAGACATTCATGAGTGCCGAGGTTTACAATTCAGTATTTACCCTTCACGGCGTCATCATGATATTTCTTTTTATCATTCCGGCCCTGCCTGCCATATTCGGGAATTTCTTTTTACCCATCCAGATCGGGACGGATGATGTCTTTTTCCCGAAACTCAATCTTTTATCCTGGTATCTTTATATGGCAGGCGGATTGATTGCCATTGTGTCCCTTTTCTCCGAAGGCTTCCCGGATACGGGCTGGACCTTTTATGTACCGTTTTCCATCTCCACCAGGACCAATGTTTCAACCGCCGTTTTCGCAGCCTTTGTCCTGGGCATGGCCTCCATGCTCACAGGCCTGAATTTTATCACCACCATCCACCGCATGCGGCATCGGGACATGGGATGGATGCAGATTCCGCTGTTCACCTGGAGCCTTTATGCCACCTCCTGGGTTCAGCTTCTTGCAACCCCTGTGGTGTCCATTACCTTGCTTCTGGTGATCATTGAACGGTATTTCAATGTCGGGTTGTTTGACCCGGCCAAAGGCGGGGACCCGATTTTATACCAGCACCTTTTCTGGATGTATTCTCATCCGGCCGTCTATATCATGATTCTGCCCGGCATGGGCGTGATCTCTGAAATTATCCCCGTGTTTGCAAGAAAATCCATATTCGGGTACAAGGCCATTGTGGCTTCGTCCATGGCTATTGCCATAGCCGGTTCCCTGGTCTGGGCCCATCACATGTACACCAGCGGTATGAGCGACACTGCTGTTTTTGTATTCTCCCTTCTGACTTTTGTGGTGGCTATTCCATCGGCCATAAAAGTCTTTTCATGGGTGTCCACCCTTTACAAAGGCTCCATCCTGATGACGCCGCCCCTGTTTTTAGCCCTGTGTTTTATTTACCTGTTTTCCGTGGGCGGGCTGACAGGCCTTGTGCTGGGCGCTGCCGGAACCGATATCCATGTCCATGACACCCATTTTGTAGTGTCCCATTTCCATTTCACCATGTTCGGAGGCACCGGGTTTGCCTTTTTTGCCGCTCTCCATTATTGGTGGCCCAAGATGTTCGGCCGCATGTATGATTTTAAAAAAGCCTATATCGGGGCCATTCTCCTGACAGGCGGGTTTATGTTCCATTATGTGCCCATGTTCATCCTGGGATTGCAGGGCATGCCGAGACGGTATTTTGATTATCTGCCCCAATATGAGAAAGGCAATTTTTTTGCCGGGTTTGGCGCAGCCTTTATGATTATCGGGGTCTTTTTAATGATTATCAACCTTTGGCTTTCCCTGAAGAACCAGAGGGATGTTTCTTCCGATCCCTGGGGCGGGACAACGCTGGAGTGGCAGACGCCTTCGCCGCCGGCCCTGTATAATTTTATCACCGAACCTGTGGTGCCGGATTACCCCTATGATTTTTCAGGGGTTGTGGAAAGATATTCAAAAGACGATAAAGGAGAATAAATGGCTTCTCACCCGGATGAGTCCGGTAAAAAGCTGGGCATGTGGCTTTTCCTTTATACGGAAATTATTCTTTTCGGAGGTCTTTTTGTCCTCTATGCCGTCTATTTTTCACGGTATTTCGGTGATTTTAAGGAAAGCGGCAAGACGCTGAACCGCCTGATCGGTCTCATGAATACGGTGATCCTGCTTTTTTCAAGTTTTGCAGTTGCCGCAGCCGTCACCGCGATTCAGAAAAAAGAAAAAAAAATAGCCCTTACCGGACTTGCCACGGCTACCCTCTGCGGGCTTATCTTTCTGGTGAACAAATATTTTGAATGGGGGCATAAGATCGAGGCTGGGATTTATCCCAACTCGGAAAAACTGGTGAGCGGCCCCCACGGTCAGAATATGTTTTTCGGACTTTATTATGTCATTACAGGATTGCACGGCGTCCACATCATTATCGGGATGACCCTGCTGATCATCAGTCTTGTTTTTGTGTTAGAAGGGAAGGTGACTTCGGAGCGGTTTGCCCTGCTTGAAAATTCAGGGCTTTACTGGCACCTGGTGGATCTGATCTGGATTTTTATTTTTCCGCTGTTCTACCTGATCATATGAAAGAAGGGTCTTAAAGGAACGTCCATGGAAAAAACACATCATTCGCATTATCTGGAATACAGGACCTTATTTTCCATTTTTCTTTTGCTCCTCATGTTTACCGGCATTACCGTGGGGGTATCCTATATTGATCTGGGTGTGTTCAATGTCTGGATTTCGCTTTTGATTGCATCCGTCAAGGGATCTCTGGTGCTTTTGTTTTTCATGCACATGAAATACGAAGGAAGAGCGCTGATTTTTTCCTTTCTTGGAACGATCTTTTTCCTTTTTATCATGATCAGTTTTACATTCTGGGATGTTTCCTTCAGATGAGGTTGAAATATGAATAACATTGTAAATCCGGTCACCCTGGTGGACCAATCCTTTTATTATATCATCGGGTTCTCCTTTGTCTTTCTTTTTGCCATTACCCTTGTGATGATCTTTTTTGTGATCCGGTATCGCCGGAGCAAAAATAAAATACCTTCCGATATCAGGGGAAATCTTCTGCTTGAAACCGTATGGATTGCCCTGCCCACTTTTATTGCGCTCTCCATGTTTGTTTCCGGCTGGCGGGCCTATACCGGTCTGCGCAACGTTCCGGAAGGCGCCCTGGAGATCAGGGTGGAAGCCCAATCCTTTTCCTGGCTTTTTTATTATCCCAATGAAAAAGAGACTGAAAACGAAATTGTGGTGCCGGTGAACACGCCAATCAAACTGAATATTACCTCCCTTGACGTCATTCACAGCCTCTATGTTCCCGCTTTCAGAATTAAAGTGGATGCTGTGAACGGGATTCAGACCTATGCATGGTTCCTGCCGGAAAAGGAAGGGGAATTTAATTTCCAATGTACGGAATACTGCGGCACAGGCCATTCTGAAATGAACGGGGTGATCCGTGTCGTCTCAAAGGAGGAATACGAAGAATGGGTGAACAAAGAAGATGAATGGTAGCAGGGCCGGCGTTTCCGAAAACGCAGTTCAAGGCTCAGCCCCGGTGCTGAAGCATTATATTGAACTTTTGAAATTCCACCTTTGCGCCTATATTGCGCTTTCGGCGGTTTTCGGTCATGTCATGGCCCTTCAGAAAATTTCCCCGGATTCGTTTTTTCTCGGCGCTTTTGTATTCCTCCTGGCCTGTGGCTCAGCCGTCCTCAACAATATCCAGGACATGGAATTTGATACTTTTTTTAAAAGAACCTGCAACCGGAGCCTCCCCCAAAAAAAAGTGCCGGTCCCGCACGCCGCAGGCATGGCCGTTCTGCTTATCCTTGCCGGATTATCCGGTGTGTTTTTCGTCTTCAGCCTGATCCCGACTTTAGCCGGTTTAGCAGCCCTGATCAGTTATAACGGCCTCTACACCCCTCTGAAAAAGCGTTCACTTCTGGCCATTCTTCCCGGAAGCCTTTGCGGCATGCTTCCCCCGCTTATGGGCTGGACTGCAGCAGGCGGATATCCTCTTGATCCCAAAATCATTCTTCTCATGCTGGTCTTCGGCCTGTGGCAGGTCCCCCATTTTTTTATCATCCTCATCAAAAACGGCAACGCCTCGCCGGATTGCCAATCCTTCCCCAGCTTTTCAAAGATATTTTCAGAAACCGAGATCAAATTGCAGACCCTGATCTGGACAAGCCTTTACAGCCTTTCCATTCTGCTCTTTGCCCTGAACGGATTTTTCGACAAGCCTGTGCTTTTCTCAGTGTCTTTCATTAATGCCCTGGTCATTATTGCCCTTGTTTCAGCCGCCTTGTTCAAAAAAATCACCCTGCCGACTGCCTTTGCCACCATCAACCTGTCCATGCTGCTGTTCATGGGCTCAGGCATTTGTGGTGCCTGTTTTGCTTGATTGAATAGTCCTTTACATAGGTAATAATTGCTGATACGAACTTTGTTATTAAAATTGAAATAGTTGTCGGTTGGATATTATTCAAATTTGAATGATAGACAGATCTGTGCAATTACTGGTTCGAATAAGAAGGAAGGGACATACCAGTGCCAAGAAAAATGTGGGTTTATGATCCTCAATCCGGTGGTGTGCAAATCCCCCAGAAACTGCAATCCAGGATTCGTCAGCGAATATTGATACATGCCGAGAATTTTTATGCCGGCAAATACAATCGGATCAACGTGAGATTCAGAGGGCAATTTTGTTACATTGATGCCTACACGGAGCCATGTGTTGAGGAAAATTTTAACTCAAATCTATTTGGGGAATCCCTTGAGGAGCATGTTGAAAGGTTACGGAACATACCGATACATCTATGCCGACTCTGATTCTTCGGAGATGAGAACCGTTGGTCAATGGCATTCTATAACTATAGCCATGAGGAATATGAGCCTTGTATCTTTAATAATAATAGTTGGCATGGAACCCCGGAAGAGGCTTTCGATACTTCTTCGGTTTACCTTAACGGATAAGGTCGGCGATTGAATCTATGCCAAGCTGGTTGAAGATATTGTTGATTTTGCAGGGAAAGAAACCATGAAGGCTCAAGCGGACAAGCCAGGAGACATATTAAAGGGGCTGTGGGTTGAAAAGTTGAATCCATTTGAAGAAAAAGGATATAATAAACTGTCAGGGAAAATATGAAATAAATAAGGACAGATGAAGGAGACATAAATGGAGATTAAAGAGATACCGTTTCAGGTATTCGATTTAGAGAACATGACAGCTGAAGAGCATCCCGGTGTTACGGGTAAAGCCTTCTGGAAAACCGTCAGCAGGGGAAACGTCCGGATCAGGATTGTGGAATATACACCCGGATACCTGGCGGATCACTGGTGTGAAAAAGGCCATGCCGTGTTTGTATTGGAAGGGGAATTTGAATCCGAACTCAGGGATGGACACAAATTTACCTTAAAGCCGGGAATGTGCTATCTGGTGGCGGATGATACCGATGCCCACAGGTCCTATACAAAAGACGGGG
>MGTJ01000247.1 GCA_001799395.1 Desulfobacterales bacterium RIFOXYA12_FULL_46_15
AAGCCTGATTCAAAGATTCAAATTGCAGCCGGATCATTGAGGAGGAGTTTTGGGCCGGCACGCGCACCGGGCTGTATCAGCCCATGGCCGGAGACCGCTTTATACCGTTGGATAAAAAGGCTCAAAATTAAGGTCATAGCGGGTGCTTTTGAGGGTGCCGGTTTTTGTCAAAATACCTTTATCCAACAGATCTCTTAAATCCCTTGTTGCTGTTGCCGACGGCGTTTTGGCAATGGACATATAATTTTTAGCGCTAAAGCCCCCGGAAAAGCCCTGGGGGCCTTCTCTGAAAATCCGTAATACCGCTTTTTTCTGCCTTGGATTCAAAAGAGTCTCATGGGCATTAAAAAATTTTGTCTTGGCGATCAGGAAATCAACCCGCCCTATGGTCTGTTTTTGCGCTTCAATAATGGTTGTACCAAAATAACAGAGCCAGGGCGTGATCTGATTGGTCTTGTTCTGTAGCTCCAAATTTTCATAATACTCTTTTTTCTTATTACTGAGTGTTGAAGATAAAGCGATCAGTGTCGGGTTCCCAAGGCTCTGGGCCAGGGCCTTTTCGGTTAAGGCCCTGCCGATACGGCCGTTGCCGTCTTCAAAAGGGTGAATGGTGACAAAATATAAATGTGCGGTGCCGGCCCTGGCCAGTGGCGGCAGCGGCGCCTTTCCGCCCGGGGCTGTTTTATTGAACCAACGGATAAACAGATCCATTTCCCTTGGGATTTCAGAGGCAGGCGGAGCAATGAAATGAATTTCGGGTTTGTCAATCCGCCCGGACACCACCCGCATATCCTCTTTGCCTGTGCGGTATTTTCCCCTTTCCAAATCCGTCCTTCCGTTCAATAATTGGTCATGCCAGGCCCAAAGGGTTTCATGGGTTAAGGGAGAATTAAAATCAGTGTATAAATCTTTCATCATCATGGCGATGCCCGCTTCTTCCGGTTTTACAGCGCCATGCAGATATTTTTCCCCTAGGCCGAATTCTTTACAGATGGAGGATTGGAGGCTGTCCCTGTCTAGAAATGCACCTTCTATTTCAGAAGTTTTCAATGCTTCGGTGCAGATCATTTCAATTCTGAATTCATTCAGTTCTTCTTTTGAAAGGTGCCGCATAACCCCGATGGAGATGCCCGATACTTTGATAAATTCAGTTTCCAGGGGATCTATGTTTATCTTGTCATAGGAAAAATCGGGCCAGTCGTCCTGCTGCCAGTTCCATTTTTTTGATGTCATGATCGATAATCCTTTATTTTATAGATCATGATATATCGGTATTTGATCTATAAAACAAGAATTTTTACGCCGCCCCTTCGGTTGAGGGATGGGCCAAGGACCTCAATTCATTTCTTACACACGGGCTACTGTAGGGCGCGCAGTATTTTTTGCGCGTCCCAACCAGCAGATGTTAGCCTGTTATGGCAATGTATTCTGCACTGGCGTGTGATTTTGGAATGGACAGGTGATCTTCTTTCAAGCCCAGAATATGAAGTTCAATTGCTTCGTGAATGTTCTGAGCTGCTTGATCCTTTGTCCTTCCAGTTGCGACACAGCCAGGAAGATCCGGGGAATATGCAGAATAGTTACCAGCGGCTTTTTCAATAATAATCAGAAACCTGTGCATAGATGTGCCTCCTTCATTGTTTCATGGATTTTTTTATACCGGCTTGTTTGAATACGCTATTTAAAGTCCCTATCGCCAGATCATCGCCGGGATGTCCGGCAATTGTTAGGAGAAGGAATTGACGGCTGAGCGGATTCATATGTATGCTATTCATTCTTCCTGTAACCTGCCGCCATTCCATCCGACGTGTCAATTCCAACACCCAGAAAAAGAAGCTTCCCGTCTTTACTATAGGAAAGATCATATACTGGACCAGTTTTCCTGATCTTAAGATCAAAGGTACCAGCTTCACTGCCATCCGGATAGGAGTAAGTAACGACGTAATCCCAAGGGAAGCCATTGGAGGTGTCCCCTCTCGCTATACCTTTTCCGATGTCCTTTTTGTCTAATCGAGAAGTGTACCATATCGCATCAATGGTATTTTCTGCACACCCCATGCGGTAATATACGATTCCAATATCTATCATTCTTATCCTCCTTACAAGTAATTAAACGGTTGTCTGCATATCTTGTACAATTTTATATCCAGCCCGCATCTCCTTCAGGATTGAAAGTATAGGCACCAGGCACGTTTGAAAATCAGTTGAGCACTAAGGGATTGCTTATCAGCATTTCGATGACCTGTAAATCAATTTATAATTTCCGGATCAATTTTGTACATGCGAAAAATAACCCCCTGATATAAGCCGGTTTGTAAGTTGCAGGTCAGGGCTTTTCCCAGGGATATTTGCCGGGTCTGGATATTTGCTATAAGGGTGCCAGGTTTCCCAGCCGCGCCTGGCAATTTCCTATGCCGGAGGCCTGGGGTTAATCTGCTGTGGCCTGGCGCACCGCGAACCGGCAGGTATTGCAAAAGAGCTGGCTGATGGTAAAGATATCCCGGAGGTATATGGCCTTGGAAGAGATATAAAAGAAGGCATTTGCATGCAGGGCAAAAAAAAGCACTGATGATGAAAAACAACCCACACAAATCCGTGGGCCGAACCCCTCCTCATTTATCATGAAAAATTTTCACCGGGAATTGCTGGAAAACAGTTTAATCGTCTGAGCGTGTGAAAATTTTATCCATAAAAAACGGATCATCAAAATGGCGGGTGCCTGCAAAGGCCACAGCCTGGCGGCCCCATTGCCGCATGGAGCCGGGGGAGAGAATCCCTGTGGGCCAGTAGAGAAAGCGTTCAAGCCTTTCACTCCCGATCCCAACGCCATCCTGGTCGAACATGCCGGCTCGTCCATTGGGGCCACGAGGAAGGCTGCGAAGCTGTCCATAGTCTGCCAGGGAATAGACGGTTGAATGCGATTGCGTTTTTCGCGCCACCGGATAGAGATGCTGTACAAAATGGGCTCCGCTCGTCATGGCAATGGTCATGAACTCGCTCTTCGGATCGACTTCGGGCGTCTGAAGGATCAGCGGCGGTTCGCTGTAATCTATTTTTTTTCGGACATGAAGTCCTTTTGCCGGGAAAGCCATATAGAAACATCCGCAATTGTGAATGGTTTCATAAAGCATCGGGTCACCCATGTTATCCAGTGTGACACGATAATTTACCCCGTCCAGTAATCCCCCATAAATATCCAAAGCGTTTACCTTGGGGCGGGATGGAAACCAGATGATGTAATTGAGCTGGGTCAGGATATCTTTTCCGAAACGCGTAAAGGAAAGAAGCGTATAGGTTAAGGGGTTTTGGGTATTGACGCCAAGTTTTCCTTCAGCGGTCCAGAACGGGGAGCCAATTTTGTCTTGATTATCCTGTATCTGAACTTCCCAGGCAGGAGCAAATATCTTGAAAAGCGTCTCTAAATCCCCAGGGGCATAGGTTGGAATGCCCAGGGCATCCCGCCGGGTTTCCTGAACGAGCCGGCGGCTTGAAGGCAGTTCTCCGAAATTCTCCGGAATATAGCGGATGGTTGACCAGCCGGCAGGAGATTGGGTGGAAAAGCTTTTCCTGGCCTCTTTATGCCAATTGTCCACCCCCAGTAAAATAAAAAACCGGGACAGGGGGTAAAGGCCAAAAATCCGGCGAAGCAGGCTGTATTCATCCGGGGCATCAACCTGTTTTCGCAGTGCCTCCATCTGAAGACCAGCGCCCTTAAAATCCGCTGTCTTTAAAAGGTTGCCGCAGGTCACGACATCGGCTTTAAATGCATCTTTATTGTTCTCTGAAGGCTGGCCGGCTGCCGTCGGCAGGTTTTCCATTTCATATTTGCGAGCCTCCTGATCCAGGATCTGCATACGGTTTATCCATGCTGCAAATGTTTCCTCGTCCATGATCTCTTGTTGAAACGATGCCAGAAACCGATTCACCCTCAAATAAGGATACCCCTTTATCCGGAAATCGCCTGAATCCATCACCCCAGCTTCAGCAACCCGATGGTCCAGTGATGTGAAAAAGTCAATACAATTGCCGGCAGGTCCACTGTCAGCGGCCCGCATAGGCCGGGGAAGGGGTGTTGCACATCCGGTCAACAACAGCACCGGAATTAAAAGGACCGGCCACATTATCAGATTCTTAATTTTGGTCATATATAGCAGGCATCCGGTCAGCACGGCAACCGGGTCTCCTTATCTTGATAATATCCTTTTTATGTTCTCAATTGACTCCATGACTTGGTCACGAGAAGCCCAATCAACCAGCCAGGCAGGCGGCCCCCAGGGTCAGTATGCCATTGCCAAATGGAGCGAGTCTTAGCGGGGCCTATTGGTATAAGAATCCAGTGAGCTGTATGATCTGTGACCCTGATATACTGATCCGATTTGGGATAAAAATCAAGTGGAGATGGAGGCCTCTCGTCTGCGAAACAAGCTGTTTGCAAGCAAAATAAAAATATAAACCATACTCTAATTGTTATTCTCATTGCCTTGGTCTCTAATAAAGATGATCATACCAGTATTTCTCTTCAAATAATACTGAAGAGTTTATTGTGTGTATTCTGGAATTTCCCGGTTCGATAAGATTGACAAAAGGCCTGGTTTTTCCTATCTAAAAAGGGTTTCCCCTGGTTTTGGAAAGGGCAGGGGGCCGACAATATATTTGAATGGGGGTAAAAATGGTGCTGAAAGAAGACATTATCAGGGCGGCGGAAGAAGCCGGTTTCGAGGACATCGGGTTTACGACGGCAGAGCCCTTTGAGGAACATGCAAAACTGCTGGCCTCCATGAAAGAGGAATACGCCTGGGCCGAGGGGGCCGGGTTGGACCTTTACAACGGGATCGATCCAAAGACCATCCTTCCGGGGGCAAAAACCATTATCGTTCTCATGGAAACCTATTTTCGCAAAGCCTTTCCAAGGACCATGGAAGGGCGGTTCGGTCGGTGCTACCTTGACGACGACAGGGTGACAAAGGACGGGCTTTACCTGAGAATCAGACAGTTCCGGGACTTTTTAAGGAATCACGGCATTGATTCAAGGGTTCCCTTTAACCTGCCCCACCGGGTAGCCGCGGCCAGGGCAGGCATGGGCGGCTTTGGAAAAAACTGCCTTTTTTATTCCAACAGGGTGGCCCGGGGCGGTTCCTGGACCCTGCCCATTGCCGTTGTCATCGACAGGGAGTTTACTCCCGGAGAGCCGTCCATCGGCATCAACTGCCCGGACTGGTGCAAAAACGCCTGTATTGCCGCCTGTCCCACCCGGGCCCTGAAGGGCAACGGCAGGATAGACCCGCGAAAATGCATTTCCTATCTGACCTATTTTGGGGAGGGGCTCACCCCGCTGGAACTGAGGGAGCCCATGGGCATGTATGTTTACGGCTGCGACCGGTGTCAGAATGTCTGCCCCAGAAACCAGCCATGGCTGGCGGCGGATCTTTTGCCCAATGAAAGGGCCGCGGCCAAGGCCCCGGATTTTGACCTGCCCCTTCTTCTTCACATGGATAAAAATTATTTCAACACCCGGATCCGGCCCCATATGTTTTATATGTCGGACAGGGATCTGTGGCGGTGGAAGATGAACGTGGCCAGGGCCATGGGAAACAGCCTTGATCCGGCTTATATCCCGGATCTTGTCCGGGCCTTCCGTGAAAATTCCGACGACCGGGTCAAGGCCATGGCTGCATGGGCCATGGGTCATATCGGCGAATCCCATGGCGATCCTGCTTTTTATCTATTTTAAAAAAATTTGTAGTTTCTTGTTACAATCCTTTTCATCCTTTAGTATGGTTTTATGGTAACAAAGATGATGGTAATTTAAAAACTATTTTATGCGGGTTTCAGACTTTGATTTTTTTAAATCGAACGTTTTTTAGGGAATCGAACCTTTGGAACAGCAGCAAACCCCCTTCATCGGATCCCAACCGAGAAAAGAAAAAGATGAAGGCCGGAGACCGCAAAGCCGGAGGGCGAGTGAAAATGGCAGAATCCCTGGAATATCGACAAAAATACCGGGATCTGCTGGACAAGGCCCAAAATGAATGTCCACCACCGGATGAAAGCAAGGAAAAGAACAAACGGGGTCGAACAAAACGATCCAAAGCAAGAAATCTCCGGTTGCAAAAATTAGGAAAGTTTTTTATACGTTCAAGCAAACCTTGTGATTATTGAGCTGAATAGTTACGATTAATATTGGCCAGAGATTTGGCCACCACCAACCACCCAACCAACCCAAACCAGAACAAACAGAAGAGGAGGTATTCAGGAAAAAATATAGAATTGTTTATGCTACTGCTTGACAATACTATTGTGTCATATATAATTTGACCATGATAAAGTCTTTTAAATGCAAAGAAACTGAGAAGGTTTTTAATAGAACATTTTCAAAAAAATGGTCAAAAGATTTGCAAATATTGGCTTTTAGAAAACTGAGGATGATCAAGAACTCAAACGGATTAAATGACTTAAGGATACCGCCTTCTAATCGGTTAGAAAAATTAAAAGGCGATAAAAAAGAACGATATAGCATAAGGATAAATGATCAATGGCGTATCTGTTTTACCTGGACGCATCCAGATGCTTATGACGTTGAAATAGTAGATTACCATTAAAGGAGGTATGAATATGGCACAAAAAATAAATGCTCTCCATCCGGGTGAGGTCCTGTTTGAAGAATTTATAAAGCCTTTGAAAATCTCTCAATATAAATTGGCGAAGGATATCGATGTCAGCCAAATGAAAATCAGTGAGATAGTCAAAAAGAAAAGAAGAATTACAACAGACACTGCCTTGCGGCTGTCAAAATATTTTGGAACATCTATTGAATTTTGGCTTGGTCTGCAAAACGACTATGATATCGATACTGCAATGGACAATGAAGAACTGTCCAGAACAATTAATAATATTCATCCATTTTGCAATAATATCTTAAGCAATGCGTAAAACGCTCCATGTGGTTTATTGTATTGTAACTATATGAATTTATTCACAGATTGGCGGAGAGGGTGGGATTCAAACCAACGATCCCGGTTTAGCCGGGATACTGCTTTTCGAGAGCAGGGCCTTCAACCGCTCGGCCACCTCTCCGCATCAGCGAACAAAAGTCAGGCAGATGATGTACATCTTAATGATTATGGCCATATTGTCAAGACGACATTCAAAGTCCGAGGGCCGTCAGTTTTCTTTACTGAAGCCTATGGATGCTGAAAGAAGAACCACGGTGATGGAGCCGATATTGTGGGATACCGCTCCCATCATGGGGGTCAGGAAACCTGCAAATCCCGCGGCCACCGATATGAGGTTGATGGCAAAGCTGATGCCGATATTGAGCTTGATGATGCGGCTCATTTTCTTGCTCAGGGTGATGAGAAAGGGCAGAAGCGAAAGGTTGTCGTTCATGAGGACAATATCCGCCGTCTCAAGGGCCACGTCGGAGCCTTTGAATCCCATGGCAATCCCGGTGGAAGAGGCTTTCAGGCCGGGGGCGTCGTTGACCCCGTCCCCGATATAAACCAGCTTGCCCCCGGCATAGGAAGTGATCAGGGCCAGTTTGTCCTCGGGTTTCTGCCTTGAATACCAGGCCGGAATTCCCACCTTTCGGGCGATCCTGCTGACGGGGGCCTCCTGGTCCCCGGACAGGATGGCGGTTTCCCTGATGCCGAGACCCTGGATTTTCCGGATCACCCTTCCGGCTTCCGGCCTGGGCTGGTCTTCCATGCAGATATGGCCGTAAAGCCGGTCATCCACTGTGACCTTGACAGTGGTATACCCGGATGGGTCGTATTGCCCGCCGGTCTCCACCCTGATTGTTTTATGGTCGATGATTCCGGAGATGCCGGTGCCCGGATCGGACAGGATATCGGCGGCCTCGGGGATGGGGCAGCCCAGTTCCCCGGCCTTTTTAAGGATGGCGGATGCCAGGGGGTGAAGGGAGCCTTTTTCAATGCCGGCCGCCAGGGAGAGGATCTCCTTTTCCGTGGTATGGG
>MGTJ01000248.1 GCA_001799395.1 Desulfobacterales bacterium RIFOXYA12_FULL_46_15
AAAGCAGCGCTGGATTTATGGGTCGACAAAACGGTGGATACGGCCATTCTTGATGAAAAAGGAAATTTTGTTGATTCCACAAAGCAACAGGTATTGCGGGTAAGACAGCTCTCCGCCGGGGAGCGCTCCATCATCGCGATGTGCTTTGATATTGCCCGGCGTCTCATTCTGCTGAATGAAAAAGACGACGATCCTGTAAAGAATGGCCGGGGCATTGTTCTTATTGATGAAATTGACTTGCATTTGCATCCTGAGTGGCAACGGGAAATTGTAACGGATCTGCCGCGGGTGTTTCCCAGTCTCCAGTTTATTACCACAACCCATTCTCCTCAAACCATTGGGGAAACGACTCCGGGCCATGTAATCTTTCTGAAAGAAGGCGGTAATGTCAGGATTGAGCCGGAGTCTCTGGGCCGCAGCAGTGGCTGGATTTTACGCCATATTATGGGCAGTTCAGAACGGAATGTGGAACTGAAACAGGGTCTCGAAGAGATTGATCGATTAATTGACGACGATGAATACACAAAAGCACGTAAGCTGATTGCCGAAATGCGTGCAAAATTTGGCAATGATCCTGATTTGATAGGCGCTGAGGCCAGCGTGACCCGTTGGGAGTTTGATGACGATGAAGAAGATAGTTAAGAAATCCCAACCAACCGAATTCCAGCAGTGGCGAGCAACGAACGCCGGCGTCCCTGAAAATTTTCGTTATGGCTGTGGTGGATTTCCTAACAACGCCGTGTTGAAAGCTCTCCTTGCTGAGCAGGGATTTCTTTGTGCTTATACCTTAATGAGGGTTTCATTGGATAGCGTCCATATTGAACACCTGAAGCCGCAATCAAGGTGTACTAATGGTGAAGATGTTGCCTGGGACAATATGGTTGCCTGTTTTCCTCAACCCGGCGCTCAGCATCCCGGTTTTGGTGCTGTTCAGAAAGATAGCTGGTGGGAGGAGGCTTTATTCATATCTCCGCTTGCCGAAAATTGCGAATCACGTTTTCGGTATAAAGGCGATGGCTCAATAGGGGCCGATGTAGAAGCTGACTCTGCAGCAGGAACCACCATTGAAAAGTTAAAACTGGATTGTGGCAGGCTCCGCGAGGCTCGAAAAAGTGCGATTATGAAGGCCGGATTACATAAAAAGGCTGCGAATCCTGTGGTGTCGGAATCAAAGGTCAGGGCTTTTATACAAACTTTATCTCAGCAAAAAGCTCATGGTTTTACCGAGTTTTGCACCGTATTGGAACAGGTCGCTATTGAGTACATTCAAGTATTGAAAAAACACGCTCAACGAAAGCATTACGCTTCAACACAAGGAGGACGATAGTTTATGACCGGCCATCCCCTGAAAACACCCGAATACCGCAACTGGCTGACCGATATCAAACAGCGAATCCGGCAGGCCCAAGTCAAAGCGGCGGTGCAGGTGAACACGGCGCTGCTCACCTTTTACTGGGAGCTGGGCGCGGAGATTGTGGAACGTCAGAAATCTTCACAGTGGGGCAGTGGAATTTTAAAACAATTGAGCGCCGACCTGATGGCGGAATTCCCGGACATGAAGGGCTTTTCTTTCAACAATCTTCAATACATCAAGCGGTGGCACCTTTTTTATACAGGAGGTCTATCAAATCTGGCCACAGGCTGTGGCCAGATCGAGCAACAGGTTGCTTCGAAATCAGCAGAAAAGTCGAACCTTCCAAATGTGGCACAAGCTGTGCCACATTTGGAGGACGTCTCTATCCGGCAGCAAGCTGTAACCCAATTGGTTCAGATTCCCTGGGGGCATAACCGGGTGATCATCTCAAAATGCAAGGATGTGGCTGAGGCGCTCTACTATGTTAATAAAACGATTGAGAACAACTGGAGCCGGAATGTCCTGACCCACCAGATTGAAATAGGTTTATATCATCGTGAGGGAAAGGCGGTTACCAATTTTTCGACCACGCTTCCTGCCCCACAATCGGATCTGGCCCAGCAATTGATCAAAGACCCCTACACCTTTGATTTTCTGACGCTGACCCAGGATTATAATGAGCGGGAACTGGAAAAGGCACTGATTGACCATATCACCAAATTTCTGCTTGAACTGGGAACAGGGTTTGCTTTTGTGGGACGTCAAAAGGGATTGCAGGTTGGGGAGCGGGATTTTTTTCTCGATCTCTTATTTTATCACACAAAACTACACTGCTATGTGGTGATTGAACTGAAGACCGGAGAGTTTGAACCGGAATATGCGGGCAAGCTCAATTTTTACCTGAAGGCAGTGGATGAACAGTTGCGCGGCGACCGGGATGAGCCGACCATTGGTATTCTGTTATGTAAATCACGTGACCGGGTGGTGGTGGAATATGCTCTGAGCGATATCGGCAAACCCATGGGGGTGTCTGAATATCAGCTGACCCGCGCCCTGCCTGACAACCTGAAACCCAGTCTGCCGTCGATTGAGGAACTGGAGGCGGAATTCGGTGACCCGGAGAGCGAAAAATGAGCAAAATACACACGGAAAAACAGTTTGAAGCAACGATCGAGGCTCACCTTCTGGCCAATGGTTATTCAGGCCTGCCCAAAGAGGCGTACAATGTTGAACGGGCTTTTTTTCCGGATCAGGTGATCGGCTTTATCCGTGAGACACAGGCGGCAGAATTGGGACGTATTGAAACCATGCTGGGGGATAAAACCGATGAAACCCTGCTCAAGGATCTCAATTTCTGGTTGAATTCTCAGGGCATGCTGCCGGTGCTGCGAAACGGTTTCAAATGCCATGGCCGGACTTTTCGGGTCTGTTTTTTCAAACCGGCCCATGGAATGAATCCGGAACTTCAGTCGCAGTATGGTGCCAACCGGCTTTCGGTGACCCGACAGCTCAGCTACAGCAGCAAAAACAGCAATGAACTGGATCTGGTGCTCTCTATCAACGGGCTGCCGGTGATCACGGCAGAGTTAAAAAATCCCATGACCGGTCAGATGGTGGAAAACGCGATCCGTCAGTATAAAAAAGACCGGGATTACCGGGAATTGCTGTTTGAGTTCAGGAAACGTGCCCTTGCCCATTTTGCGATGGATACGGAACTGGCCTATATGAGTGCGCGCCTGGCCGGATCGGCAACGGTTTTTCTGCCGTTTAATCAGGGGGATAAGGGGGGCGCAGGTAACCCGCCAAATAGCAATGGGTATCGAACGTCGTATGTGTGGGAACAGGTCTGGCAACGGGAAAGCCTGCTGGATATTTTTGCCCGTTTTCTTCATCTTCAGGTTGAAGACAAGCAGACCGAAGACGGTAAGCTGATCAAAAAAGAGACCATGATCTTTCCGCGCTATCATCAGCTTTCCGCTGTGCGTGAGCTGGTTGCAGCTTCGAAAATCGAAGGGGCCGGCAACAATTATCTGGTCGAACATTCCGCCGGAAGCGGCAAGAGCAATACCATTGGCTGGCTGGCGCACCGGTTGGCCTCGCTGCATACCGATGCCGATGAAAAGGTGTTTGATTCGGTCATCGTGATTACCGATCGTCGTGTGCTGGATAAACAGTTGCAGGATACGATTTACCAGTTTGATCACAGGCAGGGTGTTGTTCAGAAGATCGACAAACATTCCGGCCAGCTGGCAGACGCTTTGTACAATGGCGTTCCGATTATTATCTCCACCTTACAAAAATTTCCCCATGTCACAAAACAACTGCTGAAGATGGCAGAAGGGCGAGGGGATGAAGGTGACAGCCTTCTTCCCAGACGGCGTTGTGCAGTGATCATCGATGAGGCGCACTCATCGCAATCCGGTGAGTCGGCAATCGATCTGAAAGAGGTGTTGAGCGCCTGGGAGATTCGGGAGGAGGCAGCCCGGTATGGCGCTGGTGATGAAGAATTCGAGTCACTGGAAGAGATGTATCGCAGCATGGCCAAGCGGGGCAAACAGGCCAATTTAAGTTTTTTTGCGTTTACGGCCACCCCCAAGCATAAGACCCTCTCTGTTTTTGGCCGGAAAAAAGACGGAAAGAACGGGCAGGCGTTTCATACGTATACCATGCGGCAGGCGATTGAGGAGGGCTTCATCATGGATGTCCTTCACAGTTACACGACCTATGCCACCTATTATAAGCTGATTCAGGCCAGTGCGGAAGATCCCCGGGTGGAACGGAAAAGCGCAGCCAAAGCGCTTGCACGGTTTATGCGCCTGCACCCCTACAATATTGCTCAAAAGACGGAGATCATGGTGGAGCATTTTAATACCATGACCCGGCATAAAATCGGCGGCAGAGCGAAGGCGATGGTGGTGACCGGTTCCAGGCTTGAGGCGGTACGATATAAACTATCGTTCGATAAGTATATTCGTGAAAAAAAATATTTTTGGATCAAAACGCTGGTCGCCTTTTCCGGTGAGGTGGAAGACGACAGAACATATATAAAATATACGGAAGTGGGAATGAATAACGGTATCCGTGAAACAGAACTGCCGGAGAAATTTGATTCACCGGAATATCAGGTTCTGCTTGTTGCGGAAAAATATCAGACAGGGTTTGATCAGCCTTTACTTCATACCATGTATGTGGATAAACGGCTTTCAGGAATCCAGGCGGTTCAGACCCTCTCACGGCTTAATCGTATGCATCCGTTGAAGGAAGATACGTTTGTCCTGGATTTTGTGAATGACCGTGAAGAGATTCAGGAAGCCTTTAAACAGTATTATGAAGGCTCTAAGATGGGCGAAGAGGCTGATCCGAATACAATGTATGCGATCAAGACCGAGTTGGATGCTTCCGGGGTTTATACCCGGGAAGATCTTGATGCATTTGTATCAGTTTATTTCAAGCATAGGAAAAGACAGAGCCACGCCGACCATAAGGCCTTGAATGCCGCCATTGACCCGGCAGTGCAACGGTTTGCAGCTCTGAAAGATGAGGATGTTGGACAGGCCGAACTCATCAGGGGAAAAATGGCCGCTTTCAGAAATTTATATGCTTTTCTTTCGCAGATTATTCCGTATCAGGACTCTGAACTTGAAAAATTGTACACTTTCCTGCGTTATCTGCTCCCTAAATTGCCAAAACGGGAATCCGGGCCCCGCTATAGTTTTGATGATGACATTCGATTGGAATATTACCGGATTCAGAAAATCAGCGAAGGTTCAATCAATTTGCGTGAAGGAGATGCGAAAAACCTGGATGGACCGGTAGAAGTGGGTAGTGGGCAGTTGCATGAAGAAGAGCTTCCGCTGTCTCAATTGATTGATGTGGTGAACGAACGATTTGGAACTGATTTTACAGAGGCGGATCAGCTTTTCTTTGATCAGATCATTGAGGCGGCTGTAGAGGAAGAATCGTTGAAAGAAGCTGCTGCTATTAATCCACAGGAGAAGTTTTCCCTTCTTTTTTCAGGGATGTTGCAGTCATTGTTCATTGAACGGATGGAACAAAATGAGGATATTTTCGGGAAATTTATGAATGAAAAAGAGTTCCAGAATGTCGTGAGCGAATGGATTTCTGAAAAAGTCTATCATCGTTTGAGAGGAGAGTTATCTGAAAAGAATACTGGGCAAGTGACTGAATAAGGATATCTGTTTGAGGTGAGGACTACTTGGACGACAAACTCATTCTTTCAGGAGAATGAGCACCCCAGACTAACCCTGTCAGTCCGCACTTGATTTCAAACCTTTCAAACCACAATATAGAGGAGGTTTTTCGAATCTTAAAAGTCAATGAATACTTGCAACCAAGCTTAATTCTTCAGATACTTAACCATTCAAAATATATTCGAAACTCAGGCCATGATTTTTACCATGTGCCAGAATTATTTTGTGGTCCGATTAACCCGCCTGGATTCAGCTTTTATATTTATTTAA
>MGTJ01000249.1 GCA_001799395.1 Desulfobacterales bacterium RIFOXYA12_FULL_46_15
GCTCCCCGGAAATTTTTAGAGTACTGCTGGCAGGCAAGACCTACCGTGGGGGTATAGATGATGGGTAAAAACCGGGTCACATTGCCGGCAATAACGGCATGGGCAAGGATAACATTTCTGTCATAGAGGCTTCTGATATAAATATACCGTTCAATATCACTTTCTTTTTTTTGAATGATATCAAGACTATTGTTAATCTGTTCGATGAGGGTTTTCACCCTTGGCGGCAGAAAACCGCTGAGTTTAAGCTTCTGTCTTTCTTCAATGGTAAATGCAGTTCCTTTGCTGATATTGTTGAAACGCAGAACATCAAATCCTTTAATATTAATCCGGACACCCAGGGTTTCCCCGAACTCGCCGTATTTAAACTCGTAATGATTGATTTCCATTATTAAAATTTCCTCAGTATAAAAATTGTTTTAAATATTCTGCGTCTAAAAAAATATGGGTTTAAATTTATCATGCAGATAAGATTATATAAAAACAACAGACTCATTGGAAATCGGAAGTTTTCTGAATTGCCTGTAAGAAATTCTCTTATTTTGGCATAACAATAGACCCGGATTGCTGTGGATTTCCCCTGCGGGGTGTGATATACACGGATTTATAGGCATAAATCGTTAACCCATCCCGGAATATGGATACCATGAAAACAATGAAAGCACTGGTAAAGGCAAAGCCTGAAAAAGGTCTGTGGCTGGAGGACGTTCCCGTTCCAGATATCCGCCACAACGAAGTTCTCATCAAAATCCTGAAAACGGCCATCTGCGGAACCGATGTCCACATTTACAACTGGGACAAATGGTCTCAGGCCACCATTCCCGTGCCCATGCACATCGGCCATGAATATGTGGGAACCATTGAAAAAACCGGCTCCCATGTGGCGGATTTCAAACCCGGCGACCTGGTCTCCGGCGAAGGCCACATCGTCTGCGGCCATTGCCGCAACTGCCTGGCCGGCCGGCGGCATCTGTGCCGCGACACCAAGGGCGTAGGCGTGAACCGGCCCGGCGCCTTTGCCCAATACCTGGCCATCCCGGTCACCAATGTCTGGTACTGCAATAAAACCATTCCCCTGGATGTGCTGGCCTGTTTCGACCCCCTGGGCAATGCCACCCACACCGCCCTTTCCTTTGATGTTCTCGGGGAAGATGTCCTCATCACGGGCGCCGGTCCCATCGGGTGCATGGCCGCGGCCATTGCAAAGCATTCCGGCGCAAGGTATGTGGTGGTCACGGACATCAACCCCTATCGCCTGGATCTGGCCAAAAAGGCCGGGGCCACTCTGGCCGTGGATGTCACAAAACAGAATCTTGCCGATATCCAGAAGGATCTGGGCATGAAGGAAGGCTTTGATGTGGCCATGGAAATGTCCGGCAGCCCGGCCGCCTTGAATTCCATCCTGGACAATATGTGTCATGGAGGCAAGATCGCTCTTCTCGGCATCATGCCTGAAAAAACGGAAATCGACTGGAACAAGGTGGTATTCAATATGCTGACCATCAAGGGGATCTACGGCCGGGAAATGTATGAGACCTGGTACAAGATGACCAGCATGCTCCAGTCCGGCCTGGACATCTCCCCCCTCATCACCCACAGATTCCATTACACGGAATTTGAAAAAGGGTTTGAGGTCATGAGATCCGGGAATTCGGGAAAGGTGATCCTGGACTGGGCTTAGGTGAATAGAGCCCTGCTAACTTTGATGGTATGCCGGTACAACAGCTTTTCAATATCAGTTTTTTTTAAACTCTATAAAAACAATCAAGAATCAGGTAATAAATAGAGGAACCAAATGGCTGAAAATATTTTAATCATTAATGGCGCAGCCAGGAAAAATGGCAATACTGATATGATAATTCAAAAAATCATTGAGAGCTCATTAAACAAGGATGCTAAAATTAATCTGGTTATTTTAAGGAACAAAAAAATTAGCGATTGTATTGGTTGTCATCTTTGCCATAGAAAGGACCAATGTTCTATTAATGATGATATGATAGAAATTTTTAACAGTATTAATAAATCTGATATGATTATTTTTGCTTCACCAATCTACTGGTGGGGAGTCACAGGTATAATGAAAATATTTATTGACCGGCTTTATTTTTATCATTCATCAAACAATAAAAGTTTAATTTCAGGTAAAAAAGCGGTAGTTGTCGCTCCAATGAATATGAAACAAGACAACTATAAAACACAATTGTTTATAAACTTCTATGATATTTTATTTGATAACCTTGAATTGGTTAAGTGCAATACATTCCTTTTTGATAATGTTAATGAAAAAGGGGAAATCTTGAACAATCCGGATTATATAAAACAGGCCCATATTTTTGGAAAAAGTTTATAAGTTTTGTTTTTAGTCATCCTCATAACCATTTACAAGCGGGAGTCACAAAACAACTCATCGGCTTAATTCAGTATTAACCTTCAGGAGAATTATACTTGAAAACCAACTTGGTATGATTTATTGCCATACCAAGAGAGAGGATGATTACAATGGCAGCATCAAAAATTGCAAAGGCAGGCTATCCGCTGACTATGGAGCTTGTGGATACAGAGCTTCCAAAAAAATCCCGGGTAAAGATCAGCCAGATACGAGTCCTTTCTACGAAGCGTATCAACAAGAAAATAGCAACAGCATCTGAAGAAGAACTGCCTCTCATCATTGAAGGGTTGAATGAAATAATCGGCGACTGACAACATGCCATATTCAGACCGGAGCTGCAGGCAGGGATTTTGTCTTTCTTGACTTGGATCAAAATGATGTATAATAATGATGTATACAGCATAGGAGACCATCATGGTAAGAACACAAATATATCTGACGGAAAATCAACGGGACGGGCTGGCCGCTATTGCCAAGTCCATCGATAGTTGTTGCAGAATTGTATGCCGGAGTAAAAAGAGATTCGGAGCAAGATACCCTGCAGGAGTTTATCTCCCTCTTCCGTGTTGTACCTGTAAGTGCTGAGATTGGGAAGGCCGGAGGGCTCTACAAACGAGATTATGGTAAGTCTCACGGGATTGGGCTTGCAGATGCCATTCTGGCTGCTACGGCTGAAATCGAAAACGCAGAATTAAAAACCCTCAACATCCGACACTACCCCATGTTCAAGAAACTTAAACCGGCCTACCTTAAATGAAAAGCAAAAACAACATTCAAGCAGATCCCATAAATCTTCGTCCACTTAATTCGACGTTGATCCTTCACCATCCTTATTTTCATAGGAGAAAAAAATGACCATTGACAAACTTGACAGATCCCTTTCACAGGAACTGGAGTTGCTGAAAGAAGAAGGACGGGCCAAGGCCCCGGAGAGAATCATTGGGGCTTATATTCCGGCCCGGGGCCCCAAAGGGCCCCGGTATAAGCTTGTCGGAAGCGATACGGAATTTATCCGGCTCAATTCCAATTCCTATCTTTCCCTTTCCCAGCATCCTGACCTTATAGCAGCGGCAGACAAGGCCACCCGTGAATTCGGGGTCGGACCGGGTGCGGTCAGGTTTATCGACGGCACCTTTATCCATCATGCCGCCCTTGAAAAAAGGGTGGCTGCCTTTGTGGATAAACCGGCAGCCAAAATTTTCAATTCCGCCTATACCTCCAACTGCGGGCTGGCCCTGTCCGTTTCCCATGCCAAAACCTTCTGGATCGGGGATCAGCTCAACCATAACAGCATTATCCGGGCCATGAGGATCAGCAATATCCCCAGTAAAAACAAGGCTATTTACAAACACAATGATATGGCCGACCTTGAACGATGCATGAATGAAGTGCCTTTGGATATGGAACGGGTAATGGTCATATTTGACGGGATCTTCAGCATGCGGGGGGATTTTGCCCCTATCCATGAGATCAATGCCGTATGCAGGGCCTATGATGGAAAATTCAAAGACGGCGTCATCACAGTGGTGGATGATTCCCACGGGATCGGCGCTTATGGGGATACCGGGCGCGGCACTTCGGATTATTGCGGGGCATTGCCGGACATCATTATCGGCACTTTTGGAAAGGCTTTTGGGGTGAACGGAGGATTTATTGCGGCAAGTTCCACTCTTATCGAAGCCGTGCGCCAGAAGGCAGACACCTATATTTATACCAATCCTTTGAGTGTTGCAGATTGTGCGGCTGCGGTAAAAGCCCTGGATATCTGTGACGGAAAAGAAGGGCTTGCCCTCCTGAAAAACCTGAAGGAAAGAACAATCCGGTTCCGGCAAGGATTGGAAGACCAGGGTAAAGAATCCATCCCAGGCCCCCATCCGGTGGTGCCTTTAATGGTGCGGGACACACAGAAGACCCATGACCTTGTCAAATACTTATTCGACCACGGGGTTCTTGTGGTGGGATTGACATTTCCCGTTGTCCCAAGGGGTGACGAGACCATTCGGTTCCAGATCAATGCCTGCCATACACAAACAGATATTGAATATGTTATTGAATTATTAAAAAAATTCAAATAATGTAAACCAGTACCGGGTGTTAGAATAAACACGGGAGACTTTATGGATCGTCAAAGCATTCTTAATAATAAAAAAGTCCTTGTGGTGGATGATGAACCGGATATCCTTGATACCCTTGAAGAGCTTCTGCATATGTGTGCTGTGGACAAGGCCCTGACTTTTGAAGAAGCCGTCCGTCTTTTAAAAAACAACACCTATGACGTGGCGGTTCTTGATATCATGGGGGTTAAGGGCTATGATCTCCTGAAAATCACCCATAGAATTGATATCCCGGCCCTGATGCTGACGGCCCACGCCCTGACGCCGGACAATCTTAAAATTTCCATTGAACAGGGCGCCGATGCCTATGTCCCAAAGGATAAGCTCAGTGATATTGTCCTTTATGTGGCCGACATCCTGAATGCCAGGCAACAGGGCAAAAAAGCCCATGTGACCTGGTTCTCGCTTTTAAAACCGGTATTTGACAAATTGTTCGGAGAGGGCTGGAGGAAAAAAGACAGGGCATTCTGGGATGAATTCGATGAAAAGCAGATGGAGGCCAGGGACGACATCCAGAAAATGGAATGATCCTGAATAAATACTCCTAAAGCGGAATTTTCACAATAAATTCAGCGCCTTTCCCGCAGTTGGAATTCAATGTCATTTCTCCGCCCATGTCTTTTAACAATACCATAACACCGGCAAGCCCTAGGCCATGGCTTTTGATGGCATTATCAAGGGATGACCCGGTGGTGAAATAGGTTTTAAAGATTTTCTGATGCTCTGAGGGAGGGATTCCCCTGCCGTCATCCCTTACGCACATGGTGAGCAGTTTATTCTCAATACTTCCGGAAATCTCAACAAAGACTGCCTTATATTTGAATGCATTGGTCACAAGGTTCCGTAAAATCTGCCGGACCTTGGCTTCATCCAGGTGGACCACGGTTTTCCAGACTTTTGCATCAAAGGCCAGCTTAACGCCGTAATCGTTCACCACCCGGCAGAGAGCGTCATAGGACTGAATCTTCCGGATCAAATCCACGACAGCCGGATCGGCAAGATCGAATATTTCAATCAGGACTGACATCACAAGGGAGCATATATTAAAATCCCGGGTAATCATGACCCCTTCTCTGGAGCGGCCCAGTTCCAGCACGTCATTGACCAGCCTCTGGGTTGTCAATGCATTCCGGATGATTCTTTTGATCACCTTGACCTGTTTTTCAGTCAAGGGGCCATAGGTATCCTGACGGTTGAGGAGTGATTTTGCCCCTGCATCAATAACTGAAATGGGAACCTTTAAATCATGAATCAGAATTTCTGTTTTAATGGTTGTATCTGATGACATTTGTTTCTATTACCTTTAAAATCCTTGCAATTTCAATCAATGATTTTATATAGTGTGCAGATCGAAACACTCCCGGCTGATTCGGGAAAAGACCGTATAAGATCCTTAAAATCATAAAATTTGTTATACGAGGATCATTCCGTCTTGTAAAGTCTTTTGGAGTTTTATTTATGAAGAGCCATGATACCTGTATATCCGAACTTGAAACCAGGATAAAAGAACTGGAAGAAGAAAATAAAATCCTGAACAATATCATATATAAAGCGCCTATTCCTGTATTTGTCCTGGATAAAAACCATACCATCACCCATTTCAACCAGGCCCTTGAAGAACTCTCCGGGCTTTCCGGTAAAGAAGTCATCGGCACAAGGGACCAGTGGCGGGCATTTTATGCAAATCAGCGGCCGGTCATGGCCGACCTCATCATCGACCGGTCTTCGGATGCTGAAATCGTTGAGCATTACGGGTTGAAATATGACCGGTCCTCCAAAAACAAGGAAAGATTTGCAGCCACGGATTTTTTCCATGACATCTGTGAGAAAGGAAAATGGCTCTATTTTACGGCTTCTACGTTTACAGACGCTGATGGGGGAATTGCAGGGGCTGTGGAAACCCTCCAGGATGTCACAGAGGAAAAAACAGCTTCAAGAAAAACAAGGGAACTCTACCGGGTTTACCGGAAAATTCTTGAATTTGTCCCCTATCCTATAATCGTATATGATGACAACGGACTTGTATCTTATGTAAATCCCTCTTTTACTGCCATTTTCGGCTGGACCCTGGATGAACTCAAAGGCAGTCATGTCCCCTTTATCCCGGAAGGCCTGAAAGCCGAAACCAGCCATATGATCGACCAATTCCGCGAGAATAAAGACCTGAACCGCTATGTGACTCAACGCTTGACAAAAACCGGAAAAACCCTTGATGTAGTTCTCCGGGCCGCTACTTATACGGATCCGAATACGGAAGCCACCCAGACTTTTGTGATTTTGCGCGACATCACGGAAGAAAAACGGCTTGAAGCCAATAATAAAACCATCATGAGAATCAGCGCGGTTCTCCCGGAATACCCGGAACTTGAAGAATTGATGACCTATATTTCAAAAGAAGTCAAAGCGATTCTGAACACGGAAGGGGCTCTGGTCCTCCTCTATGATGAAATCCGGGATGAGCTGTTTTTCAAAGGCGGGGCCTATGATGATTCGGATACAGACAGAAGAGCCAAAACATTCCGGTTTCCTGCTTCCTCCATCCTTGCCGGGGAGATTATCAAAACCGGGGAATACGCACTGGTGAATGATGCGGAAAAACTCCTGAAGGATTACCCTGAACGGGAAGAAAGACTGGGTTATAGAACCCGGAGCCTTCTGGAAGTTCCCATCAAAAGCGATGACCGGATCATCGGTGTGCTCTGCGCCATCAATAAAAAGCAGAATCTGTTTGACTATCATGATATGGAACTTATGACCATGATTGCCGGCACCTGTGCCATCTCCATTGAAAATGCCAGGTTCTCGGAAGCAGTCCGGGATGCTTACCGGGATGTGGCTTCAATGAACCGGGCCAAGGGAAAAGCCATCAACCATCTTTCCCATGAACTGAAAACCCCTGTGGCCGTTCTTACAGGTTCCCTGCAAATCCTGAGAAAAAAGCTGGAGGCATTCCCCCAGGTTAAAGTGGAAGCCACCCTGGGCAGGATTGAAAGAAACCTGAACCGGATTATCGCTATCCAGGATGAAACGGCCGACATCATGGATGACAAGACCTATTCGGCCCAGACCCTGTTGCTCCGCATGTTTGAAGCCTGCCAGGATGAGCTTGAAACCCTGATCAATAAAAATCTTGGTTCCGATCAGCTCGAACAATCGGTGAAAAAACTGATTGATGAACGGTTCGGACCCAGATCCATTATTTTTAAACCCATTCATTTCCCTGATTATTTCAGCAGGCTTTTTGCTTCTCTCAAACCTCAGTTTGAATCCAGGAATATCCATATCAGGACATCCATTGATGAGAACCTGCCGATCCTCCGTCTGCCTGAAGAAATCATCACTAAAATGGTGACCGGAATTATCAAGAATGCGGTTGAAAATACCCCGGATAAAGGAAGAATAGAAATTTCCATGACAAAAAAAGATTCAGGAATCCTTTTTTGTGTTCATGATTTCGGGGTCGGAATTGAAAGCGATGCCCAGAAAAGAATTTTTGAAGGCTTTTTCACAACCCAGGAAACCCTTCTATATTCAACTAAAATGCCTTTTGCCTTTAATGCAGGAGGAAAAGGGGCGGATCTGCTTCGCATGAAGATATTTTCAGACCGCCACGGTTTTGTCCTGAAAATGGAATCAAAGCGGTGCCGGTTTCTTCTTGAGCATGAAGGTTCGGTTTGTCCGGGTGACATTGCAATATGCCGGTTCTGTACGACCACCGAAGATTGTCTTAATTCAGGATATTCAGTTTTTACAGTATTTTTCCCGGCAGAAAAAAAATAAAAAAAGTCTTTGACAAACCCGGGTAAATTAAATTAATAGAGAGTATGTATTAAGACTGAGCGCTCGTTTGGTTTGCGTACGCTTGAGTAGAAGTTGAGTTCCTATTGAGATTGCAATATGTGAATTAAAAAGGAGTCATGCTACATGAACAGTCTTCACAACCTGACCTGTTTTGACATCTTTGAAAAAAATGCGCTTTACAACGGTGCTTCCCCTGCTATTCACTGGAATGGCCAGGATATCACATATGCTGATCTTTTTGCGCAAACCACAAAACTGTCACATGGCCTCAAAAGTCTGAACCTTCCTGCTCAAAGCAGGATTGCCGTCCTGTGCAAAAATCATCCGGTTTTCTTTCACCTCTTTGGCGCCGCATCTGCCCTTAATTTTGTACTGGTGCTCATCAACAGGCGCTTGAGCCGGGAAGAAATTTTCCATGTCGTTGAAGACACAATGCCGGCTGTGATTATCTGCGATAGTGAAATGGCAGGTGAGGCAAGAGCGGCTGCAACCTCTTTTTCATATATCAAGCACTGTTATGTGGTGGATGAAGACAAGGAGTTTTCATCCCTTTACGATTTTCCTCCCCTTGAGAATCCCAGGCCCATAGGCCCGAAAGACCCGTATATAATCATTCATACAGCTGCCGTGCAGGGCAAACCCAGGGGTGCTGTCCTTTCCCAGGAGAACATCCTTTTTTCAAACCAGCAGATTATCCAGACCTACGGTCTTGACCGGACCAAAGCCTATTTGAACATATTGCCCCTGTTTCATATCATGGGCATCAATATGAGCCTTGGAATGATTCAGGCCGGTGGTAGAAATATTTTACAGGAAAAATTTGATCCAAAGAAAACCTTAGCCCTTATCCAGGAACAGAAAATTACAATTTTTGGTTCCTTCCCGCCCATATTATCCAACCTCATGGACGCCATGCAGGAAGGTAAATTTGATCTTTCAAGCTTTGAAATCGCAGCAGGGCTTGAAACGCCTGAAACTGTAAAAAAATGGGAGTCCTGTACCCGGTCAAAATTCTGGACCATGTACGGACAGACCGAAACCTCAGGCCTGATCACATTTGCCGAATATTTCAAAAAACCAGGTTCGGCCGGTGCTGTTTCAGCACTTGCCAATATTAAAATTGTCGATGAGTTTGATACTTTTCTGCCCACAGGAACCACAGGAGAAATCGTGGTCCAGGGCCCCCTGGTATTCCAGGGGTACTGGAATGCAGAAGAACTCAATGCCATTACCTTCAGGGAAGGCTGGCACCACACCGGAGATCTCGGGATGATGGATTCTGAAGGCTTTTTATTTTTCAAAGGCCGGAAAGCAGAAAGAGAATTGATCAAACCCGGAGGAGAAAATGTATTCCCGGCCGAAGTGGAAAAAGCCATCCTGAAGCATGATGCTGTGAAAGAAGTCTGTGTTTTCGGTGTGCCTGACCCTAAATTCGGAGAAGGCATTAAAGCGGTCTGCTCTCTCAACCATGGCAAAAACCTGACAAAAGAGGATCTGATCAAATTTTGCGGTTCCCTCATCGCAGGGTATAAAAAGCCAAGATATGTTGAATTTATAAAAGAGCTGCCCAAAACGGAAAACGGCACTATCGACCGGCAGAAAATAAAAGTGGAATATGCCTGAAAAAGGCCTGCTTTTTTAGAAACAAGGTTTTTATCTTGACACTGTAAGGCTGATTTACTATGGATGGCATTTAAGGGATACCTTATTCATTGAAATCCCTGATACATTATCCATACTGTCAAGACAAAATATTTTTTGATTCAAGATAGGAGGTGGGTGATTATTTCAATGATTTTTATCAATTCATTTTTGTTTTCCGGGAAGCAGGTTTTCTTTAATCAGATTTAAAGAATTTGGATATCATATGGCACAATTAACAATTTCAGACGTTACACTCTCTTTTGGCGGACTTAAGGCGCTATCCGATGTCAATATGACCATCGAGCCGGGTCTTATCACGTCCATCATCGGCCCCAACGGCGCGGGTAAAACCAGTATGCTCAATTGCATATCCGGATTTTACCACCCAACCCGGGGTGATATTTTCTACAAGGATAAAAAGCTCACCCATGCATCCCCCCATGAAGTCTCCAACATGGGGATTGCCAGGGCATTTCAGAACCTTGAGCTTTTTTCCGGCCTCTCGGTTTTAGACAATCTTCTTCTGGCACGGCACCAGAACCTGAAATACGGCTTTCTGGAAGCTGTCGTCTTTTACGGAAAGGCATCCCGGATTGAGGCGGAAAACAGGGCCTATGTCGAAGACATCATTGACTTCATGGAGCTTGAGCCCTATAGAAAAAGCCTTGTCGGAAATTTAAGCTACGGGGTCCAGAAAAAAGTCGAGGTGGCCCGTGCAATGACTCTTGCACCGGATATTCTTCTCCTGGACGAGCCCATGGCCGGCATGAACCAGGAGGAAAAAGAAGATATTGTCCGGTTTGTCATGGACATTCAAAAAGAACGCCAAATTACCGTTGTACTGGTAGAACATGATCTGGGGGTTGTCATGGATATATCCGACCGGATCTATGTTCTCGATTTTGGTGAGCTTATCGGCTCGGGAACCCCTGAAGAGGTTGCAGGGAATCCTAAAGTAATTGAAGCTTATATTGGAGAGGGTTAATTTAAAATGACTGACAACAAACACCTGCTTTTATACTCTATCCCCCAGCTTCTTCGATGGCGGGTCAAAAGTACGCCCAAACGCCCGGCCCTAAGAGAAAAGGATTTCGGGATCTGGAATACCTATACCTGGCAGGATTATTATGATTATGTCAGGAAGACGGCTCTGGGCTTAAGGGCCATCGGACTTGGGAAAGGCAGCACCATTGCCCTTATCAGCGACAATATCCCGGAACTCTTGTTCACCGCCATTGGTGCTCATTCCATCGGGGCTGTGTCTGCCGGTATCTACCAGACCAGCATGCCCCATGAAATTGCCCAGATCCTGCAATCCCTTAAAGCCACGGCTGTGTTCTGTGACAACCAGGAACAGGTGGACAAGGTTCTGGATGTCCGGGACCAGATTCCCAATGTCAAAAAAGTTATTTTTGAAGACCCCCGGGGCATGAGAGAATACATGTCTGACGACTGGTTCGTTAACATCCGGGATCTGTATAAACTCGGGGATCAGGAACATGAAAAAAACCCGGGGCTGTTTGAATCCCTGGTGGATCAGGGCAAACCCGACGATGTCTGTCATCTCTGCCTCACATCCGGAACCACGGGCCTTCCCAAGGGGACCATGCTGACCCATAAGAATTATATCAACATGGGGATCCAGTTGACAGAGGTCGACCAACTGGAACCTACGGACGAATATGTCTCTTTTCTGCCCTTTGCATGGATCGGGGAGCAGATGAACTCCTTTGGTGTGGCCATGGCCACCGGGATTACCCTTAATTTCCCCGAATCCGTTGAAACGGCCATGTCGGATTTGAAGGAGATCGGGCCCCATTTCATGTTCGGGGCTCCGAGAATTTATGAAACCATCCGGTCCCAGATCTGGCTGAAGATCGACCAGTCCTACTGGTTTAACAAACTTCTTTATAACTATTTTATCAAAGTCGGGATCAAAGCGGCCCATTACAGGATGCGCGGCAAATCCATGCCCATCGGGCTGAAAATCAAATCCTGGCTGGGAAAGCAGATCATTTTCCGGCCCCTGGTAAACCAGATCGGTTTTTTACGTCTGCGGCGGGCCTATACCGGCGGTGCAGCCCTTGGCCCGGAACTCTTTACCTTTTACCAGGCCATTGGCGTAAATTTAAAACAGATCTACGGCCAGACCGAGATTGTGGGTATCGCCTATATGCACCGGGATGGTGATATCCGGCCTGAAACTGTGGGTAAACCTCTGCCCGGTACCCAGTGCAAAATTTCTGAAATCGGTGAAATCCTTTCCAAATCCGACTCGGTCACGCCAGGGTATTTTGAACTGCCTGAAAAATCTGCAGAACTCCTGGAAGGCGGATGGCTGCACTCCGGGGATGCAGGCTTTATTGATGAACATGGCCACCTGGTGGTAATCGACCGTATTTCAGATGTCATGCACAATAAAAAAGGAGAAATGTTCTCCCCCATGTTTCTTGAAAATGCCCTGAAATTCAGCCCCTATATCAAGGAAGCCGTTATTTACGGGAACAAGGAAGATTTTGTGGCCTGCCTGATCAATGTGGACCCGGTTGTGGTGGGCAAATGGGCTGAGGACAGGGGAATTTCCTTTACCACCTACATGGATTTATCAGGCAAACCCGAAGTGGCTAAACTGATCATGCAGGAAGTATTGGATGTCAATTCCAGGGCTGAAAAAGAACATTTTAAGATTAAGCGGTTCGCCCTTCTCTACAAGCTTTTAGATGTGGATGACGGCGAACTGACCAAAACAGGGAAGATCCGTCGTAAATATGTACAGGAAAGATACCAGAACCTGTATGAAGCCCTTTATGACGCATCTGTGGATAAAAAAGAGGTTGAAGCATCCTTCCAGTACCAGGATGGGCAGTCAACCACGGTTAAAACAAGCATCTCTTTTTATACAGTGAAAGGAGTCTGATGACATATTTTTTCCAGATTATCATCAGTGGGGTCGTTGTGGGCTCCATCTATGCACTGGCAGCCCTGGGCCTGGTCCTTATTTACAAATCCAGCCGGGTAGCCAATTTTGCCCATGGCCAGATCATTGCCTCCGGGGCCTTTATCGCCTTTTTCCTGACGGTCGATAAAGGAGTCCCTATCTTTTTTTCATTCATCATCAGTATGATAGTGACATTTTTTCTGGCCATGAGTGTGGAAAGGATATTTTTGCGGCGTCTCATCGGCGAACCCATTATTTCGGTCATTATGGTGACCATCGGGCTTGCCTCCATTATCGACGGCCTTATCTATTTTACCAAGTTCGGGACGGAAAACTATTCCTTCCCGGCTTTCCTTCCCCAGGAACCCGTCAGCCTCTGGGGTGTTTCCATTTCCTGGACCCAACTGGTCGGGCTTATCATCACAAGCCTGCTGATCGGGGGCTTTTCCTGGTTTTTCAAGAAATCCACAGTGGGTATTTCCATGCGGGCGGTTTCCGATGACCAGTTCGGTTCCATGTCTGTTGGAATATCCGTCCCCCGCGTGTTCGGGCTTGCCTGGGCCACGGCAGGATTGTCGGCAGCCGCTGCCGGATGCATTATCGGAAATATTACCGGGCTCAATTTTGAAACCCTCCATGCCTTTGGTATTGTTGTCTTTCCCGTTGTCATCCTCGGGGGATTGGACTCCATCCTGGGCGCTGTTATCGGGGGGATCATCATGGGCCTGATCCAGCAGTTTGCCGCAGGTTACCTGGATGGTAATTTCGGTCTGAGCGGTACCGGAGACGTCATGCCGTACCTTGTTTTATTAATCATCCTTCTATTTAAACCCCACGGTTTATTTGGAATCCATGAAATTGAGCGGGTGTAATCCATGTCAGCAAATTCTTGGTTAGCAACAGGTAATTTTCACACGACCTATAAACATGAGCAGAATACATTTTATACCAGCCTGGACCGGTCTGTATTTACATTTTTTCTCATCCTCCTTTTTGCATGGCCGATTTTCTATCCCCTGAGCAATAAATATATGCTGGTAACGGATAATATCCTTATTGCCATCGTGGCCGTCATGGGTCTGAATCTTGTGACCGGGTTTGCCGGTCTTATTTCCATCGGCCATGCCGCCTTTGTCGGTATCGGCGCCTATACCGTGGCCTCTTTTTGCAGGACCCTAGGGGCAGACCATGTCATGGTCACCCATTTCTGGCCCGTACTCATCATCTTCAGCGGTCTTTTCGGTGCTTTCTTCGGTGCCCTTGTCGGACTTCCCGCACTGCGCCTGAAGCATCTCTATCTGGCCATCGCCACCCTGTCTTTTCAAATGATTTTCCAGTGGGTCATCAATTTCATGAGTTTTTTCAACCAGGGCCAGACCATATCCGTGGGCCGGGCATTCTGGCTGACGGGAGAAATCGGCAGAAACCAGCATTATGTATTCTGGTACTATATTATCCTGACAATTGTCGTACTCCTGGGTTTCGGCGTCAGGAACCTCATGAAAACGCGCTATGGACGATGTCTAATTGCAGTCAGGGACAATGACCGGGCCGCCGATGCCATGGGGATGAACCCGGGACTTACAAAAGTCTATGCCTTTGCCCTGGCCGGTTTTTTTGCCGGTGTAGCCGGCGCCCTTCATGCCTATCTCTACCGGGGGGTCGGGTTTGACTCCTTTACCCTGAAGATATCGGTTTCCTATCTTGCCATGGCCATTGTCGGCGGTCTCGGGACTCTCAACGGGTCTTTCTGGGGGCCTGTGGCCATAAAGCTCCTGGATCTTCAGGTCGAACACCTTTCAGAAGTGGCCAAACAATATCTGCCGTCTGCCATGAATGTTGCCACGGCATTGAAGCCCTTTACCTTCGGTCTTGTCATTGTTCTGTTCCTGATGTTTGAACCCAGGGGGATTGCCAACTGGTGGAGAATCACCAAATCCTATACCAAGCTGTGGCCCTTTCGCTACTGACGAATCAGGGAAGAGCACCGGCTTTACAAATATTTTGTGAGTCATAACCCAAATCTAGGAGGAAAAGTGACATGAAAAGCAAAAAAGCAGTGTTATTCAACGTATTACTGGTTCTTGTATTAATGGTCGCATTCACCGCATCGGTTCAGGCAGGGGGCAAGGTGTATAAATTAGGAATGTCCCTGGCTATCACAGGCCCGACATCTGATGCCGGGAACCCCATGTCCAAAGGTGTTGAAGACTGGTTTAAATTTGTAAACGATACCAAACTATTGGGAGACGACACCATTGAATGCGTCATAAGGGATGATCAATATGAAAATGACGCCACCAAAAGAAATTTTGAAGAATATCTGGATGAAGGGATCGTTTTCTATCTGAATTATTCTACCGGGAGCACCCTGGCTCTTAAAAAAGACTTTGAAGATGCAAAAGTCCCGGTTGTCCCTGCATCCTACCATGAAGGCAATCTCATTGATTCAACCCAGATTTTCCTGCCTGTGGCAACCTATTCTGAAAACATAGTCGGACTTGCAGAATATATCGTTGCCAATCATAAAGAAGGCGGAGTTCCCAAGGTCGCCTTTTTTATTCATCCCTCCGCTTTTGGCAGAGGCCCTCTGGAAGATACCCAGAAAGCAGTTGCAGCCGGTCTGAAAATTGAAATCGTTGAAACTGTTGAACATGGTAAAGATCTTGATAGTACGGCCATGCTGACCAGGCTCCAGAGCAAGGGCGTCCAATATGTATTGTGCCATTCGGTTCAGTCACCGGTTGCCACTCTGCTCAAGGATTCACAGCGCCTGGGCATGACTGCAAAATCTTTTGGCGAAAAAGGCAAACTCACTTTTGTGGGTGCCCATTATACCGGCGGAAATGACCTCATCGCCCTTGCCGGCGATGCAGCAGAAGGATTCCTCTGGGCATGTTCATATAATATGACCTCGGAAAACAATGAAGGTGCAAAAAAACAACTGGACCTGGCTAAAAAATACGGTCGTGATGATAAGGCAGCCAATTCCCACAACTATGCAACCGGTATCCTGATGGCACAGATCCCAACGGAAGCCATTAAACGGGTAAAAGAAGCAAAGATGGAAGTTAACCCGGCAAATCTTTATAAAATTTTAAATGAAATGAACGGTGCCAAGGAATATAAGTCTTTTGTCGCAGCAGGGCCGCTTTCCTACTCCCCCAAGGATCATATCGGGGTTGACGTGCAAAACATTTATCAGGCTCAGGGCGGACAGTTTAAAGCAATCAAATCTGTTTCATCCGAATACATGAAAACAATAAGAGCCGGTAAATAAATAATTATAAGCAATTCCATACGGATCATGAAACCGCCTTACCGGGGATATTGAAGCATTTTTGATGTCACCGGTAAGGTTAACTTAAAAAAGCCAAAGAAAGTGCATATGGAAAAAAACCTGCTTGAAGTCAACAATATTGAAGTTGTCTACAATGATATCATCCAGGTACTGCGCGGCGTCAGTCTGAATGTCCCTAAAGGCAGTATCGTCGCCCTTCTCGGAACCAACGGAGCCGGAAAAACAACTACCTTGCGGGCCATCAGCGGCCTGTTAAAACCCGAGAACGGTGCCGTCAAGGAAGGATATATCAAATTCAACAACACCGATACCACCCAGCTCATGGGTACGGATGTTGTGAAACTCGGGGCCGTCATGGTGCCCGAAGGCAGACGGGTATTCAAACACCTGACCGTGAATGAAAATATCCTTGTGGGGTCCATTACAAGAAAAGACGGGTCTGCCAAAATACGTGAAGACAATGAACTCATGTATAAACATTTCCCCAGACTCTCCAAGGTGACCAACCGGATGGCCGGTTACAGCTCGGGCGGAGAGCAGCAGATGATTGCCATAGCAAGAGCCTTGATGGCGGCCCCAAAGATGCTGATGCTGGATGAGCCGTCTCTCGGGCTTGCGCCTCTTCTGGTCAAAGAAATCTTTGATAATATCCTGAAAATCAACAAAGAACTTGAAACCACCATCCTGGTTGTAGAACAGAATGCAAAGGTCGCCCTTTCCATATCAGATTATGCCTATATTATGGAATCAGGGAAGATCGTTCTGGAAGGCCCGTCCGAAGAATTGCAGAACAATCCGGATGTCAAAGAATTTTATATGGGGATCACCAAGGGCGGCGGCAGGAAATCCTTTAAAAACGTAAAGTCTTATAAACGCCGGAAACGCTGGATGTAGACTGTAATTGCAAGGAGTTCAACATGAAGATACTGGTTGGGTACAATGGCGGTGAAGTTGGAAGGCTGACTTTGTCCCTTGCAAGGGATTATGCAGGGATGGCAAATGCTTTTATTTATATCATCACCTCAATGGAAGGGGGAACTTCTGAAAAACAATCGGATATCATCAGAGCCGAAGAGGAGCTGGATGCAGCAAGAAAGCTCATGAAAGACTCAGGGATTCCCCATGACGCCCAGCAAAGCGTCCGGGGGCTTTCCGCCGGGGAAGACCTTGTCCGGTTTGCCGAGGAAAATGATGTTGATCACATCTTTCTCGGTATCAAGAAAAAATCCAAGGCTCAGAAGGCCATCCTGGGCTCCACAGCCCGGTATGTCATTTTAAAAGCCCCTTGCCCGGTCACGACCATTAAATTCGAACTGGACACTATTAAAACGGAAACGCTTCTGAGAGACAGAAGGGTTCTGGTGGTAGACGATGAACCCGATATCCTTGAAACCGTTGAAGAACTCCTGGACATGTGTTCCATTGATAAAGCCGCCACCTTTGAAGAAGCAAAAAAATTCCTTGAAAAAAACCGGTATGATATTGCCATTCTCGATATCATGGGGGTTTCAGGATATGATGTGCTGGGGCTTGCAAGAAAAAAAGACATCCCCGCCCTCATGCTGACCGCCCACGCCCTGACTCCTGAAAACCTGAAGGAATCCATTGTAAAAGGTGCGGATTCCTATATCCCAAAAGATGAACTTGCCAACCTTGTCCGCCATGTGGCCGATGTCATCAAAGCCCGCATCGAGGGCAGGCAGGGCTATGGTGCCTGGTTCAGAAACCTGAAGCCTTTCTTTGACAAAGCATTCGGCAAGGGCTGGCGGGACAGGGACAGATCCTTCTGGAATTCCTTTGATGATAAATACGGGAGATAAATCTTTAAAAAAATCATTTCTTGTCCGGTTAATTTATTTAACAATTCTCCTCTTAAAAAAAAGATCATTGAAAAATTTTGATTATCAATGCTAAAAGGAATTGTCTGATTTTTTACCAACACTTTTTCCGGAGTAAAAAATGAATACGGTACCTGTTAAATTTATAATAGCCCTTGTCTTTATCGGATTTTTTTTTACAGGGTGTTCCTCTGATGAAAAAAAAGCTAAAACTTTCCTGACAGAAGCCCAGGGCTATTTTGAAAAAGGCGACTATGCAAAGGCAAAAATTCAGATCCTGAATGCCGTCAAGCTTGTTCCCGATTCCCTGGAAGCTCATGACCTGCAAGCAAAAGTCTATCTGAAACTCGGAGATGCCCAGGAAACATTTAAAACATTTCTGAGGCTGGAACAACTGGCACCGGAAAACATGGATTATAAACTCCAGACAGCTTCCTTTTACATGCTTTCACAAGATAGCCATGAAGCTGAAAGAAGGGTCAATGAGGCTCTTGAAAAAGAACCGGAAAATATTAAGGCCCTTTATCTTCATGCCGGCCTCCTGGGAGCAAAAAATCAAGACCTGAATTCCGTTAAAGCTGTTTATGAAAAAATCCTGGAGATTGATAAAAACCAGGCCAAGGCCCATCTCATCATTGCAAAAATCTGTATGTCCCAGAATAAACCGGATGAAGCCGAAGACCGGCTTAAACAAGCCCTCAGCATCGATCCTGAAGAAACCGGTATTTACAAGTCCTTATTTGAGTTCTATTTATCCCGCAAAGATGTTGAATCTTCTGAAAAAATCCTTAAAAGCCTTATCGGAAAGAAACCCAAGGAGGTTGAACCCCTCCTTATCCTGGGAAATTTTTATGGTTCCCAGGGTAAGGCCGATGAAGCAGAAGAAACCTTTTTAAAAGCTGTTGAGCTTGATCCAAAAAGCCCTAATTCCTATATGCTTCTTGCAAAACTGATGAACAGCCGGAAAAATCCAAAAGAAGCGGAAACCTATATTCAAAAGGCCCTGGAAATCGAACCGGAAAATTTTGAAATTAAAAATGCATATGCGGATTTTCATTTTTCAAATAATGACATAACCAAAGCAGAAACCCTGGTGGATGAAATTTTAGCAAAAAGAAAGGATTATCAGCCGTCCAAACTCTTGAAAGGAAAGATCCTTGCCACCAGGAAAGATTATGACAAAGCCATTGACATATTTCAGAGCCTCTTAAAGGACGAGCCTGAGTCAGGTCTCTTCAATTATCTTTTAGGCTCGGCTTTGTTTGAAAAAAATGATTTTGACAAAGCCAAACCCATCCTCACAAAAGCTTTGGAAAAAAATCCTGAACTCATCCAGGCAAAGCTGATGATGGCTGATATGTATTACCGGGGAGGAGATTTTGATCTTGCCGAAGACCATGTCAAGCAGGTGCTGAAACTCTCTCCCAAACATTACAAGGCCAACATCCTGATGGGCAATATTGAAATGGCCAATAAAAAGAATGCTTTTGCCAAAGCCATTTTTGAGGACATGACCGAACTTGAACCCGATAACCCTTCTGCCTGGTACCGGCTTGGAATGGTCCACCAGTATGAAAAAAATATTCCGGAAGCGTTAAAGAATTACAACAAGGCCCTGGAACTGAATCCCAAACTTATGGATGTCTTTACCAACCTCATATCGGTTTATGCATCTCAGAAAGAATTTGAGAAAGCCGGAGGCCTCTGTGACGATCAATTAAAAAAAGTGGGGGATAATCCTGTTGTTGAATCAATTATCCTGAATCTCAAAGGAAGCCTTCTGGTTGCATCAAAAAAGGTGGAACAGGGAAAAACAGTGTTCAGACAATCCATTGAAAAAAATCCCGGTTTTATCACTCCGTATCTCACACTGGCCAATCTTTACACCAGCGAAGGAAAAATAGATGAGGCTATTGCCCTTTATCTCACCCTGATTGAAAAACGGCCGGAACAGGCATCTCCTCACAGCTTTATAGGAACCCTGTACGAAAAACAGCAGAAATATGATCTTGCGGAAACCCATTATAAAAAGGCCCTGGATATTGATCCGGATTATATCCCGGCAGTCAACAACCTTGCCTTTTTCTATGCTGAGCAGGGAAGAGATCTGGACAGAGCCCTGGATCTTGCCCGCCAGGCCAGGGAAAAGGCGGAAAAAAACCCGGCTGTCATGGACACCCTGGGCTGGGTTTATTATAAAAAGGAATTCTATGATTCTGCTGTAACAGAATTCGAAGCCTGTGTGGAAAAAGAGCCGAAGAATCCTATTTTTAACTATCATCTGGGACTTGCCTACAATAAAAAAGGAGACTCTGTAAAGGCTGAAAAGGCTCTGAAAAAAGCCCTGGAACTTCAAAAGGATTTTAGCGGGGCAAATGAGGCTAAAAAAGTTCTGGGGCAGTTGTAAGACCTGTGCTGTGAACTCTTTTGACTGAATGAGTCAGGAGGCTATATCAGGGTGATCCCGTCCCTATAAGTGGTCAGGGATTCAAGGCCATGGTCTGTGACGAGCAATGTGTTTTCTATCCCGACCACTCCTTTTCCCGGCAGGACAATTTTAGGTTCAAGTGCAATGATCATGCCTTTTTCAAGCGCCAGGGACTGGCCCTGGGCGATAAAAGGGAATTCGTCCAGTTCTATGCCGATGCCGTGGCCGGTAAACCGGATTCTTCTTTCCCCGGCGCCCATGAAAGAATCTTTATAGCCTTTGGTTGTTGCATCAGATTTCATCATGTCATAAATTTCCCCGGCACTGGCTCCGGGAATGGCTTTGTGCTTGACTCTCTCCTGGATTTCCAGCATGGCTTCGTGGGCCTTTAAGAGATCATCCGAAAGAGTACCGATACAAAAAATCCGGGTATGATCGCTGGTATAGCCATTCAGTACAAAGACATAATCCACAAGAACAGGCTCATTTCGCCGGATGATATTAAAACCCGGTCCCTGGGCAATGCTGGGGTTAACGCCCATACCCCCGGTGGGGGATGCAAAGGAACTTGGCACAGCCGCTCCCGGCCCGGCCATGATATGGCCGTAAAAAAGGTCATTGTCCCACATACGCATCCGGATGAGGCCCTGGTGGCCCAGGCTTCTGGCATAGGCCTCCAGCATTCCTGCGAATTCGATTTCAGTCAGCCCTTCTTTGATCAGGTCCGGTACTCTGGCAGCCACCTTGTCAGCCATGTGCGAGCTTTCCCGCATAAGACTGATTTCATAATCGGATTTGACGGCCCGCTGGAGACGGATTTCTAAAGAGACATCCGTGATTTGAGACCCGGCAAATATTTTCTGAAACAAAATATACTGGTTGGCGGAAAGCACATCCAGCTCAAGGCCGAGGATTCCGGGAGCCTTGTACCCAAAGTTGATCAGGGTGGAAGGAATGTCCCTGGGGCTCACAAGGGAAATCACCTGATCAAGCCCGGACTCAGCCTTGGCCCGGTCAAAATCCTTGAATACCATGAGAAGGGGTTTACCCTCTGCCGGGATATAAAGCCAGCCCTGCTGGGCAGTGCCGGAATAATAGAACATGTCTGCTTTCTGCAGGATCAGGACCGCATCAACCCCGTTGTTTTCAAGTCTTTTCTGAAATACGGCAATCCTTGTCTTTTGCTCTGGTTCAGGTGTGCTTCGATTATATCGGATCATCTGGAATCATTCCGGCTTTAATGGTTTTAACCATGGAAGTGTATAACCTGAAGGACATGAAGATACCGTCTTCCTGGTCTTCATGTCCTTGAATTGTAATCATAATTGGTGCTCTGGCTCAGAAACAGTCAGTTTCTATTTATAGTCATAGAACCCTTTACCGGTTTTTCTTCCCAGCCAGCCGGCTTCTACATATTTTCTTAAGAGCGGGCAGGGTCTGTATTTGGAATCCTTGAACCCGTCGTAGAGGGTTTCCATGATGGCAAGGCAGGTATCCAGCCCGATGAGGTCTGCAAGAGCCAGGGGGCCCATGGGATGGTTGGCGCCAAGCTGCATGACCGTATCAATGTCTTCTTTTTTCCCTACACTCTGATAGAGGCAGAAAATTGCTTCATTGATCATGGGCATGAGTATCCGGTTGGCGATAAAGCCGGGGAAATCATTGGCTTCGGCCGGGGTCTTTCCAAATTTTTCACTGAGCTTCCAGGTAATGTCAAAGGTCTCTTTGGATGTGGCCAGGCCTTTGATGACTTCAACCAGCTTCATGACCGGTACCGGATTCATGAAATGCATGCCGATGACCTTGTCCGGGCGGGAGGTCCGGGCAGCAATTCTTCCAATGGGGATGGAAGAGGTGTTGGTGGATAAAATCACATGGGGAGGACAGATTTTATCCAGGTCCTCAAAAATCTTGAATTTCAGGTCCTCTCTTTCCACAGCAGCTTCCACCACAAAATCCACAGATCCCATATCCTTTAAATCCGTGGTGGTTTTAATCCGGCCGAGAATGGCCTTCATATCGGTTTCGGAAATTTTTTCCTTTTTAACCATGCGGTCCAGGTTCTTTGATATGGTGGCCATGCCTTTATCACAGAATTCCTGTTTGATATCACTCATTAATACCTCAAGGCCGGCAGCCGCTGCAACCTGGGCAATTCCGTTGCCCATCTGGCCGGACCCGATTACTCCGAATCGTTTTACTTCCATGTCTTCCTCCTTATTGATGTTCTACAGAAATCGTTTAAATTCAATGTGCCTCTATTGGCAGTTATCTGTCATATCACCTGTTGATGACAAGTGCAACAGCTTCTCCGCCACCGAGACAAAGTGAGGCCAGTCCGTTTTTTACATCCCGCTTGATCATTTCATGGATCAGGGTGGTCAGGACCCTGGCCCCGCTGGCGCCGATGGGATGGCCCAGGGCCACGCTGCCGCCGTTGACATTCACTTTTAAAGGGTCAAGTTCCAGAACTTTGTTAATGCCTGCCGAACTGCCGGAAAAAGCTTCATTGATTTCAAAAAGGTCTATATCACAGATGGAAAGCCCCTGTTTTTTCATCACTTTAGGGATTGCGTAGATGGGTGCCATGAGTACATATTTCATATCGATACCATAGGAGGCCTGGGCGCCGATGGTGGCCAGTATTGTGCATCCCAGCTCTTTTGCCTTTTTCTCGCTCATGATGACCAGGGCTGATGCGCCGTCGCTGATGATAGAAGCATTGCCGGCAGTTCCTACCCCATCTTTTTTAAAAGCGGGTTTCATCTTTGAAAGGGCTTCAAAACCGGTTTCCTGGGGGCATTCGTCTGTATCAAAAACAAGAGGATCGCCTTTTTTTTGAGGCACTTTCACCGGCATGATTTCATCTTTGAACCGGCCCGAGGAAATAGCGGCCAGTGCCCGTTTATAAGATTCTGCTGCAAACTGATCCTGATCAAGCCTGGATACATTCCATTTTTCGCAGCAAAGTTCATTGGACATGCCCATGTGAAAATCATTGATCACATCCCAGAGACCGTCATGGACCATGTGGTCCTCAATTTTACCAGGTCCCATGCGAAACCCGAACCGGGCCTTATCCATATAATAGGGAGCCATGCTCATGTTTTCCATGCCGCCGGCGATCACAACTTCGGCATCCCCGCACTGAATGGCCTGGGCCGCCAGCATCACAGCCTTCAGCGATGATCCGCAGACCTTGTTTACGGTGATAGATTCAACCTCCCAGGGGAGACCTGCCTTGACAGCCGCCAGTTTCCCCGGATTCTGGCCGTATCCGCAGGGCAGGACCATGCCCATGATGCATTCATTGATTTTTGTATCCT
>MGTJ01000250.1:0-21135 GCA_001799395.1 Desulfobacterales bacterium RIFOXYA12_FULL_46_15
TCTTTAAATATAATCTGTATAAAAAACGCATTTATAACATGTAATTCATTAAAATCAAGCTTTTTATCACTTTAATCCAATCAAACAAACCGCTATCGGTTCATATTTAAGATTAAAGAGATCATGAATCTTATTCCCGGAAAAAAGACTAAGTTTTATCTGCCCTGAAACAGAACATTCATCGTTTACTTCAAGCAGATCATTCTGCCGACCGGCATCACCTTTTGCAGCACCCTCAAGTTGTTCAAAGACTTGCTGCTGCCACCCGGTTTTATTTTCACACTCATTTTCATGCACTTTTATCAGATTGATGTCAAGGGCATTTATCACATCCGAACAAATAGTCTCAAGATAATCAATTACAGCACCACTGGTCGTTACAAACAAAGGATTTTGCCCTATTGTCCGATATATATTGGAATGAATCATGCACCGTGACCAGGCCTTTATCCTTTCCCGGGTCATCATTGCTCCCGGATCGGCGGTGCGGCCTCTTTTTCCACAGGGTAACACGTCATCCACCGGATCTTCTTCCCCCATAAGGGTTGAAAACATCCGGTCCCTTGTTTTATCAATGTTTCCGAGCTGAAGATCAATACTCTCATTTTCCTGATCACATTGTTTTGCCATTTGTAAAAATAATAGATCCTGGTGTAATACATTCTGTTCCTGCTGATCCGGTTCTGATTTCTTTGTTATGCCCCTGATTTGTGATTTAATGGCAAAAAGATCGGAATCGCTCGTGAAATACGGGTTGTCCTTCAACAGGGACCTGAGATTGTGCTCGTTTCCCTTATGCACCTTTGCCCAGGCCATGTATTGTTCAAATGTATAATTGACCGAAGAGAGATCATCTCCTGATGAAAGAACAGGAATGGCAACGCCTTGACCGGCCGGTTTCAATAATCGCTCATGATGCTTTAAATCCGCGGCAGCAGGGAAAAAAATAAATGATGAAAAAAATGCCTGAAGGGCATCAAGCTGGTCCTGTGAAATATGGGAAAAAGGGAAAAAAATACAAGGATCCGTCATACACCCACCTTTTTATCATGAACGCTGACACCCAAAGCCGATAATTTTTCTCTGATCTTGTCTGCCAGTTTAAAATCATTCTTTTCTCTTGCCAGCTCACGGTCTTTTAACAGGTTTTGAATGTTCTCCGGGTAGCCGGCCAATTTTTCAAAATTGAAAATCCTTAAAACCGAGTCCATATCCCGGAAACACCCCAAAAGCTTTTTTGCACTTTCAGGATCAAGCTTGTTCTGACTGATTAAACCGTTAATGGTTTTCACGTTTGCCAGCAATGAAGATACAACACCGGATATTTTCAGATCGTCTTCCATGAATTTGAAAAACACGGACCGGATATCATACAGAAGTTGATCGATCTCTTCAAAAACCCGGCCTTCCTGAATCGCATTCAGGGTATCAAGACACCGGTTGATTTTATCCAATGTATACCCGGCCTCTTTCAATGACTGTTCAGACAGGAGAAGAGTTTTCCTGTAATGATTGGAAATGAGCCAGAACCGGAGGGTTTTCAAATTCCAGCCCCGGCTGGTGAGATATTCAAGGGTTAAAAACTCCATATCCGGTACGCCCAGCGATCCGTCATATTTTACCGGAGCGCAATGAAGCCAGTATCGGGCAAGGGATGAGCCTTTGGCTGCCCTCGCAATGGCCACTTCATTTTCATGGTGGGGGAAAATAAGCTCCCGGCTGCCGGTTTGAATATCAAACTCATCCCCCAGATATTTCATGGCAATGGCAGCACACTGGAGATGGAGGGAAGGGCGTACATTTCCCCATCGGGTCTTGATCCCGACCCCCCTTTTCAATTCTGAAAGCCGAACCCGTTTAAACAAAGTGAAATCTTTGGGGTTTAGCTTCTCATACTCATCAAGATCAACGGTGGCGCCGGGCTTGATCTTATCGAGATCAATCCCGGAAAACTCCCCATACCCGGGCAGGCTTGAAATATCAAAATAAAGGGAATGAAGCTTTTCATAGGAATGTTGTTTAGATTGAAGCTGGGTTGCTGTTTCGATCATTTCATCAAAATGTTCCGATACTTTCGGATATGCTTCAGCCGGCCGGATGTTAAGGCTTTCAAGATCTTTCCGGAAAAGATCAAGATACTGCTGTGTAAATTCGGCAAGCGTCATTCCTTCCTCTTGTGATCCCTGGATGGTTTTATCATCATAGTCGGTAATGTTTAAAATATGATTGACGCTGATATTGTGATACTCGAAATAGCGGATAAGGAGATCGGTAAAGGCATACCGTCTGAGTTGCCCGATATTGAGCCTTTGATGCACTGTGGGGCCGCAGGTATAAACCGAAACCTTTCCTTTCTCAATAGGTTCAAAGGGTAATTTCGATCTTGAAAATGAATTGAAAAGAGACAGTGCAATATGATTTTCCACTGAAAAAAGGCTTGTGGAAAGATACCTTTCCCCGCTGTCAGGGAAGATCACCACAACCACACCGGTTTTAATTTTTTCAGCTTCTTCAATGGCTGCTGCCATGGCTGCCCCGCTGCTCATGCCGACAAAAATACCTTCCTTGACGGCCAGCATGCGAGCTGTCTGAAAAGCGGTTTCGTCATCAATATTCACTTTTTCATCGATCCGGCTTTTATCCATGATTTCAGGGGTATAGGACTCCTTCATGTTTTTAAGCCCTTGTATCTTATGGCCAAGATAGGGTTCTGCGCAGACAACCCGGATATCCTTGTTAAATTCTTTCAGTCTTCTGGAAAGACCCATGAGGGTTCCGCTGGTGCCGATGGTTGCCACAACACTGGAAACCGATCCTTTGGTCTGGTCAATAATCTCAGGGCCTGTTGTATGATAATGCGCCTTCCAGTTGGCTTCATTATTATATTGGTCTGTCAGAAAATATTTATCCGGGTTTTCTCGTGCAAGCCTGTAAGCTTCTTCAATGGCCCCATCAGATCCCAGATGCCTGGGGGTTAATATAATCCTGGCCCCCCTTGCACGTAAAATGCTTTTACGTTCTTCGCTTGCATTCTCAGCCATGGTAAGGGCGATCTTATATCCTTTAACGGCACAGATCATGGCAAGGCCGATGCCGGTATTTCCGCTGGTGGCCTCGATAACGGTTTTATCATGGGTCAGCTCCCCTGATTTTTCCGCTTCAGTGATCATATAAAGAGCAGCCCTGTCTTTTACCGACCCGCCCGGATTCATATATTCAAGCTTGGCAAAAATCCTGACCCCTTTGACGGGGTTCATCTTTGTAATCTCCACAAGGGGAGTATTGCCAATGGAATCTAAAATAGAAAATGTCATTTTCTTCCCTCTGCCCTGATAAACCATGGAAATCATGTATTCAGGCTTGACTTTTAAAGTATAAAATGGCTTTATACAGGAAATTCGAAAGATGTGCAATTTTTTTACTGGAAAGAAAATGACCTCTTTTTCAAAGCGGAAGCATCTGCTGTTTCACACAGCAATTGCTTTTTTTGGGTGTATTATATTTTTATTTTTACAGGATCAGGCTTCAGCCGATCCCGTATATGAAAACCCAAAAGAGATACCCTGGCATATATCCGCCCTGTCCGTAACCTTTGACAATGCACGTGACCTTTATGTTGCCGAAAAAGAAGTAATTATCACAGGCGGTAAAACCCGGCTTGAGGCAGACTATGTTGAATTCTCCAACAAGACAAAAGATGCTTTTGCTCAAGGCAATGTCATCCTTATTTCCGGGGAAGATTCCATTTCATGCAATGCCATGAATATCAACCTTGAAACGGAAATCGGCACCATTAATAAAGGAAGCATATTTATCCAGAAAGACAATTTTTATATTAATGGTGCAAATATCAGGAAAACAGGAAAATTCACCTACAGTGCCGAAAAGGGAAGCATCACCTCCTGCTCAGGAGATTCGCCGGACTGGAAGATCTCCGGCAGAAATGTAAAGGTTACCATTGAAGGATATGGCACGGCCAGGGATGCAGTATTCTGGGCAAAGGAGATTCCTGCCGCCTATACCCCCTTTTTGATATTCCCGGTCAAAACCAAACGCCAGACCGGATTTCTGATGCCGGGAATTTCAAATTCCAAAAGAAAGGGCTATCAATACGAACAACCTTTCTTTATGGCCATTTCTGAAAATTTTGATGCCACCCTTTATGCAGATTATATGTCTGACCGGGGGACAAAAACAGGGGTTGAATACCGGTATATCCTCGATAACAAATCAAAAGGATCTGTTTTTTTTGATTATCTTGAAGACAGCAAAACTGATGACGGGACTGCAGGTACTGAAAACTATAGCTTTTCCGGAACACCCCAGAGAACCAATACAGATCGCTACTGGTTCAGGATGAAGCACAATCAGGCACTCCCCAATGGTTTTTCCGCCAAACTGGATCTTGATGTGGTCAGTGACGCAGATTATCTCCATGAATTCCAGGATGGTTTTTCCGGGTACAGGCAAACCAAAACCTATCTGGAAACCGAATATGGCAGAAGCCTGGATGAGTATGACCAGACCATCCGGAAAAACCGGCTCAATGTCAATAAATCATGGTCTGCTTACGTATTGAACATGGACGCATTATGGTACGACAATGTCAATCTAAGGCGTCAGGATGGAGACGATACCACCCTTCAGACCCTTCCGGCTGTCCAGTTTGATGCAATAAGACAACAACTCGGCAATTCTCAGTTCTATTATACACTTGACAGTGAGCATCGGTCTTTTTACCGGGAAGACACGACATCCGACCTGGTGAAAGGCCAGCGAACGGATTTTTATCCCAGGGTTTATTTTCCCATGAGGCTGAATAAAATCTTTTATTTTGAACCCTCTCTCGGTGCACGTGAGACTATCTGGTATACTGATGATTTCACATCGGAAGACGGGGACTCCGACAGTTTGAGAACAAGGCACATGGCTGATTTTGGTGCAGAAATCTCTACAAAAATCTCTAGAGTTTTTAACACAGACAATCTCTTTGCCGAGAAAATCAAACATGAAATGATTCCAAAAATACAGTATTCCTTTATTCCGGATGTAGGTCAAGGTGACCTGCCTATATTTGATTCGCTGGATAGGATTGCCGAACAGAACCGTATCACCTGGAGCCTGACAAATTTTTTCATTTCCAGGAAAACCTTTGTTACTCCAGAGGACAAAGAAATTCGCACCTATCGTGATTTTGCCTATGCCCAGCTTTCACAAAGCTATGATATCGAAAACCAAAAAGAGAACCACAAGGAACCCTTCTCAGATATCCTGCTGACCAGTATAATAAACCTGAATGAATTTGTTGCCGTCAATATGGATATCTCCTGGTCTCCCTATGACAATGATTATAATATTTTCAACATCGGAAACACCGTTAAAGATAAGCGGGGAGACGCTTTAGCCGTAGAATACAGATATGAAAGGGATCTTCTGGAATCTGTGTATTCGGAAATCGACATTGCCCTGACCGATCAATTAACTGCCTATTATACGGTTGAAAAAAACCTGGAGGATGACAGGACGGTCCGGACACAGGCAGGGTTCATCCTGAAAAAGGAGTGCTGGACAGTTGAACTTGCAGCCGCTGAAACAAAAGACGACTCAAGTGTCGGGATTCTGGTCACGCTTCACGGCATTGGAGAAATCGGCAACGGGCCTAAAAAAATACTGGTTTCTGATCCAAGATATCAAAATTGGAGAATGAATTTATAAATGACAGGCCCCCTAAGCTGGTTTGCGCTTTTAACAAAAAGCAATTTTGAGAGGACGGTTTATAACAGCATTCTTAAAAAAAAAATCCCGGCCTTCCTGCCTCAGACCAGACGTAAAAGCATACGAAAAGACAGAAATCTCATGGTGGAGTATCCTCTTTTCCCCGGATATATCTTTGTCCAATCAACCTTTCATGCGGCAGACCAGCTCAATATACTGAAAACAACCGGAGCTGTCCGGCTGCTTGGAAATCAAACCAGCCCTGTTGCCGTGCCGGATTTTCAGATTGAATCCCTTAAAATCCTGACCGGCTCCAATATGGATCTTGTCACAGGCTTAAATATCAGCATGAAAAAAGGTGACCCGGTCATGATTATCGAAGGCCCTCTGGCAGGTATCAGGGGAGATTTCATCCGATATAAGGGTAAAAGCCGTGTAATTATTAAAATAGACCTTTTAGGGCAATATGCAGGTACTGAGATAGAAGAAGATAAAATCGAAAAACTGCCCGAACTGCGGGCATAACTCCTTGACTTTTTATCCAATTTTCAATAAATACAAAAAAACAGAAATATGGGTTCAACCGAAACAAAAAAGAGGTAGCATGAATAAGCTTGAATTGATTTCAGCACTAAAAGATAGAGCCAATTTGACAAAATCCGAAGCAGCAGAGGTCATCAAGCTGTTTTTTGACTCGCTTTCCGATGCTTTTAAAAATGGAGACCGGGTAGAGATAAGGGGATTTTGCAGTTTCCACATCAAAAAATATAAAACCTATACCGGCAGAAACCCGAAAACAGGTCAAAAAGTCACTATTCCACCTAAACGTCTGCCATTTTTTAAATGTGGAAAAGAACTCAAGGAGAGGGTGGATTATTAACACATGGGGATTGATCAACCTGTATCTGATTTTGATCAGATGCAATACCAATCCGAAGCCTTTCTAGAATTAACACATATCATTCAGACAAAAAAAATTCCAAACGCGCTTCTTTTCTACGGCCAAGAAAACACCGGCAGAAAAGAGGCAGCCATTCTGTTTGCAAAAGGATGCAACTGTAAAAGCGGCACCAAGCTATTTTGCCGCACCTGTACCTCTTGCCGCAAAATTGACAATAACAGCCATCCCGATATGATATTCATTGAACCGCCGGAAGGAAAAAATATCATTACCATCTCCCGTATCCGGGAAGTCGGAGGAATACTATCTTCCCGGCCCAATGAGGCAAAATACAGGATGGTGCTCATTTCAAAGGCTGATGCAATGAATACCCAGGCTCAGAATGCCTTGTTAAAAATGCTGGAGGAGCCCCCGGGCAACACTTTTTTTGTCCTCACTGCTGTCAAACCTGACCATCTTCTTGCCACCATTATTTCCAGGTGCCGGAAAATCAGGTTTAAATCCATGAGTGGCAAGGTCATTGCAAAACGGCTCATTTCCGAATTTCAGACTGATCCCGAGATAGCCCATATTGTATCTGAGACCATTGGTTCAGACTTTAAAAAAATCCTGGCCTGTCTGGGCCTGAACAATGAAAAAGACTCATGCGAAAAAGAAGGGCCCGACTGGCTGAAAAAAAGAAAATGGCTCATGGAAACCCTTGTTGATATTATCAAAGCCGATAAGGAAGACCTATCCAAAGGATTCATGCTGTCTCAAAAATTATGCCTTGACGCAGGCTTTATAAATGATGCCTCAGCCATTATAAAAACCTTTTTCAGGGACCTCATGATCTTTCCTGTTTTTCCTGAAAAAATAGTTAACCTTGATTTTTTTGATTCTTTTTCACATATTACTCAGATGGTTCATAAAGACCGCTTTTTTGAGTGGTCGAAATATCTATATGAATCGGAAAAAAAAATAGAAGCCAACTGCACACTGAGGCTGGTCCTGGACAGTTTCTTCCTTAAGATTGCAGGGAATGGAAGGGAAGTTTATGTATGATAAAAATTGCCGGTGTTAAATTTAAAACAGCAGGAAAAATATATGATTTTAACAGCAGCGCCTTTGTGCTGAAGGAAGGAGATGCCGTCATTGTCGAAACCGAACAAGGGCTCGGGTTTGGAAAAATTGCAGTCCCGCCTTCTGAAACGGAAAACCAGGATAAGACATTCAAACAGATTGTCCGCATTGCCACAAAAGAAGATTTCCTGAGAATGGAAGAAATCAGATCCCTTGAGAACAATGCCTTTGATTTCTGCATCAGATGCATCAATGATCTGGACCTTCTGATGAACCTGTTCAGCGTTGAATGTGCTTTTGACCGCAATAAGCTGACATTTTTCTATACAGCCGATGGCAGGATCGATTTCAGGGAACTGATCAAACTTCTGGTAAAAGAATTCAACATCCGGATTGAAATGCGCCAGGTCGGTATCCGCAATCTTTCAAAACACTGCGGCGGAGTCGGTAAATGCGGAAGGGAAATATGCTGTTCATCATTTCTGCCGGCCTTTGATCCTGTTTCCATTAAAATGGCAAAAGAACAGGGTCTGTCCTTAAACCCCACAAAAATTTCAGGGGTCTGCGGCCGGCTTATGTGCTGTCTGACCTTTGAGAATGAAACCTATAAAAGCCTGAAACGGGATATGCCCAAACTCGGGAAAAAAATAAACCTCAAAGAGGGGACGGGAAAAGTTGTCCGGCAGAACGTCCTGAAAGAGACTGTTACCATACGTATGGAAGACAATACGGAAATAGACAGGGATATCCATAATCTGGACAATTAAAGAAACAGGAACAAAATGAAAACACAATATTTTACCACACCCATATATTACGTTAATGCAAAACCTCATTTAGGCCATGCCTACACTTCAATTGCCGCTGATGTGGCAACACGGTTCCGGAAAATGACAGGGCAGGAAACCTATTTTCTCACAGGAACTGATGAACACGGGGACAAAATCGTCCAGGCCGCAGAAAAACAGAATACAAGCCCTAAGGAGTATGCAGACAAAATCAGCAGGCTGTTTCAGGATCTTCTCCCTGCATTGGATGTTGAAAACAGTAATTTTATCCGGACAACGGACCCGGCCCATATTAAAGTCGTGGAAGCTGTCCTTACAAAGATCCATGATTCCGGGGACATCTATTTTTCAAGTTATGAAGGGATTTATTGTTTCGGATGTGAACGGTTCTACCAGGAAAGGGAGCTTGTCGACGGAAAATGCCCGGATCATGGCACAGCACCTCAGAAAATAAAAGAATCCAATTATTTTTTCAAAATGAGCAAATACCAGGATTGGCTTATCGACCATATCAAAACCCATCCCGGTTTCATCTCTCCTGTGAAATATGAAAATGAAATTCTTTCCTTTTTAAAAGAACCTCTGGAAGACCTTTGCATTTCAAGGCCTAAAACCCGCCTGACCTGGGGTATCACCCTCCCCTTTGACAAAGATTATGTCACCTATGTATGGTTTGATGCCCTTGTCAATTATATTTCAGCCCTGGGCTATCCGGATGGGGATCTATTTAAAAAATTCTGGTCCGGAACCCGCCATTTTGTGGCCAAAGACATTATCAAACCCCACGGGATTTACTGGCCCATCATGCTGAAGGCTGCGGGCATAGAAATTTATAACGGGCTGAATGTCCATGGGTTCTGGAACGTCAAAGGCAGTAAAATGTCAAAAAGCATCGGCAATGTAACAGACCCGTTGGAAATCATAAAAGAATACGGTCTTGATCCGTTCCGGTATTTTCTCATGAGAGAAATGGCCTTTGGCCTGGATGCCAATTTCACGGAAGATATTCTTGTGACAAGGATCAACTCCGATCTTGCCAATGACCTCGGCAATCTTTTTTCAAGAGTTCTTTCCATGACAGTGAGGTATTTTAAAGGTGAGATTCAGGAAGCCCACCCTGGAATTGAAAAAGATAAAAACCTTTCCCTTGCACCGGAAGCTTCAAAAACCATTGAAGATTACAAAAAGGCCATGACCATATATGAATTCCACAAAGGGGTGGGAGCAGTCTGGCAGTATATCCGCTTCATGAATAAATATATTGATACAACCGAACCCTGGGTTTTGGCAAAGCATGAGGACACACTCCCTGTTCTTGAAACCGTTCTTTATAATCTTATTGAAGGGCTGAGGGTTGTCTCCTGCCTGATTTACCCCATCATGCCCGGGACATCGGTAAAAATACAAAAAGCCCTTGCTATTGTAAAAAAAGAGAATGAATTTTATTCCCTGGAAGAGGCCTCGGTATGGGGGCAGGTTAAAAAAGGCACTCTCATACAATCCCCTGAAATTTTATTTCCCCGGATTGATACAAAAAGAAAAACGGAATATCATTTTGGATAATTTTAGCAGAGATAACTCCTGGCGGGAATTTCAATCCGAATATATTGTTAGGAAGAAAAAGAGAGAACAGTTCATCAGAACTGTAAAATCGTTTATGGGGGTTGTAACCCTTGTCTTTCTTTTTGCCGGTATATTCTTTTTAAATATTGAAGTGCCTGAAAAAAATAAAATTTCAGCCTCAGTACCGGAAGAGGTGACCCAGCCTCAGCCGCCTTCATCGCCGGATACAGGTAAATTCTCCAAAGAAAAACTCTTTAACATCTTTTCAAAGACGGATATTTCCAAAACTGATAAAAATATTTTCCTTGTGAATACCCCGAAAGCAGAATTAAAAGTCATCACCAGCATAGATGTTCCGCTCCAGGAATATCTTCTGTCCCTTATCTCGCAGATGAAACGACTGACACGGGGAAAACCCCAAAGGATTGCCTTTGTTGTTATGGAACCGGATACGGGAAAAATCATTGCCATGACCGGTTATGACCTGAACAAACCAGACACCAACCCCTGTCTTGAATCAGACTATCCGGCCGCCAGCATCTTTAAAATCGTAACTGCTGCCGCTGCCGTTGAAACCCTTGGATATAACCCCCAGACACAATTGTATTTCAGCGGCAATAAATACACCTTGTACAAAGGCCAGGTCCGGAATGAGAATAAAAACAAGCATTCTTACCAGATTTCTTTTTCCAGCGCCTTTGCAGAATCCGTAAACCCGATATTTGGAAAAATCGGAAAAAACCATCTTGGCAAAGAAAAGCTTGAATCCTATGCCAATGCCTTTGGATTCAATCAGCTTGTTCATTCCGAATTGCCTTTTGTGTCCGGCAATTTTGAAACCGGCAATGATGAATTTCACCTGGCCGAGCTTGGCAGCGGTTATAATTACGATACCACTATTTCACCGGTCTTCGGGGCTATGCTCATATCCGGCGTTGTCAATCAGGGCAAAGTCATGATGCCGACTATTGTCGAGCATGTCACCGACCCTGCCGGGGATGTGATTTATAAAGCCGACCCAGCCACTTATAAATCCGCCATAACACCAAAGACAGCGGAAACCATGATGCAGATCATGCAAAAAACCATCACCACCGGGACTGCCAGAAAATCCTTCAGAAATGCATCCAAAGACCCTGTTCTTTCCAAGCTCATCATGGGAGGCAAAACCGGTTCTCTCAACAACCGGGAACACACCATCAAATACGACTGGTTCACAGGATTCGGCAAAGAAAAAAACGGTGATAGAACAATTGCCATGGCCATTGTTGTGGGTCATGGTCAATATATCGGAACAAAATCCAGTGTCTATGGAAATATGATCTTAAAACAGTATTTTAAAAATAAACCTGATACCCGAGCACAATTATAGTGTAAAAAACACGCTTTTATCCGGGAGGAATAATGATTAAACCTGTTACAGATTTTTTGAATATACTCAGGAAGCTTTTTTCTTTGAACATTGAAATCGGCACTTCCATTGCAGCGGCAAAAGAAAACTCCATTATTTTCCTCCCTTATCAGCCAAATATCCTTTGCTGCGGGATATCCGCCTTTGTTGCCTTTAAAGGCAATAATGAGGTATCCCCGTCATTATTTGACACTATAAATGAAAAAGCTTTGTCATTAGACGAAAAAACCTTATCCATAAAAGCTCATTCCATCCAGGATGAATTCCTGGGCGGGGATAATTATTTAAATGAATTTTTTAAAGATTGCCAGGCATTAAAACAGGAAGACCCTTTTTCAGATATTTTTTTCAGCCAGGACAGACAAAACCTGCTCAATTCCGTAAAAGGCCATCTTGAAGAGATTATTGCAGATCAGACCAGACAGTTTCAAAACAGGATTTCCGGTTTTTCATCTTCTGAAGCTGAAACGATTTTACAACGTCTTGAAAGACTTTGCGACATCTCCTGGTGCATCAAAAAAGAAATCCTTGAAAATATCACCGCTATCCGAAATCTTATCCCAGGCATTGAAATTTCCGGGAATACAAAGGGGTTAGCTGTATTTAAACGGATCAATGCCGTATTAAACAGTATTGACCGGCTTGAGGTCAGGGGAAGGGATTCTGCCGGCATAAGTATTATGTTCACCTTTACCAAACAAGAGTTTGAGCATTTCAGGGACGGTCTCATCAAGGCAGGGCTTTCGGAAAGGCTCAGACATAGGACCAACCATATTGTCCTGTCCAATAACAGCCTGAGCATTCATGACACGTTTCCGGAAAACGGCAATCATTATGTTTCCATCTCTTTTGTCTATAAATTTGCCGCAGAAATCGGGGCGCTTGGAGATAATGTGGCATTTCTGCGAAGCCAGATCAAGAATGATCATCTCCTTCAACTGCTCTCCAATTATGATCCTACGGCCAATTCCGTGTCTGCTCATACCCGGTGGGCGTCTGTGGGGGATATCAACGTGTCCAACTGTCATCCCCAGGACAATATGCCGACAGATAAAAGCATTGGTAAATCAGGCATCATCCATGTCTGCCTGAACGGTGACATTGATAATTATCTTGAACTCAAAACCGAATATGAGTCCCGGTATGATAAAATTCATGTTGATATCAATACGGATACCAAACTCATCCCGCTTCAGATAGAGCATTATCTCAAACAGGGCAACCCCCTTGAAGAAGCATTCAGGCTGGCACTCAATGATTTTGAAGGATCCCATGCCATCAGCATGCATTCTGACCTGGCTCCCGGAAAGCTCTTCCTGGCCCAGAAAGGGAGCGGCCAAGCAATTTTTGTCGGCATTGCAAAGGATCATTATATAGCTGCTTCCGAGCTTTACGGGATTGTCGAGGAAACCCAGGATTATATTAAACTCAACGGGGAGGACAAAGGCCAGATCGTCATCCTGGACCAGGAATCCACAGGCGGGGTATCCGGAATCCGGTCCTATTATTATGATATGACCCCTATCCTTGTTGACGGCATCATGACAAGCAAGATTACCTCAAGGGACATTGACCGGCAAAATTTCCCTCATTATTTTTTAAAAGAAATTTCAGAATCTCCTGACTCTGTTGAAAAAACCCTTGCCAATAAATTCAGACAGTCTCCCGAAACCCGGTTGTTTGCCACTACCCTGGGCCGGGATGTCATCCCTGAATCACTGGAAAATGATTTCAAACACAAAAAGATTAAAAAGATCTATTTTATCGGCCAGGGGACGGCAGGGGTTGCAGCCCGTGGCTGTGCCGACCTTCTGAAATATTATATCGGAGATATCGGCATCAATATCAGGGCACTGAAATCTTCTGAACTTTCCGGGTTCTGCATCATTGAAGGGAAAAACGGAGAGAAATCCATGACCGACACCCTGGTGGTAGCCATCAGCCAGTCCGGGACCACCACCGATACCAACCGGACCGTTGACATGGCCAGGGCCTGTGGTGCAAGGACTCTCTCTGTTGTCAACCGGCGGGATTCGGATCTTACTTTTAAAACCGACGGGGTTTTATACACAAGCTCGGGCCGGGATATTGAAATGTCGGTGGCTTCCACCAAGGCATTTTACTCCCAGATTACGGCAGGCGCCGTTTTGGGCCTTCACATTGCTGCCGTCACAGAGACCCGATCAGCCGGTTTTATTACAGAAGAGATTAATGAAATCCTTTCCCTGCCAGACAAAATGAGAACCATCCTTGGCATGAAGGATGAAATCAAAGCCTCGGCCGATCGCCTGGCCGTGTCTAAATATTACTGGGCAACGGTCGGGTCGGGATCAAACAAAACCTCTTCCGATGAAATCAGGATCAAACTGAGCGAACTCTGCTATAAGACCATTTCATCGGATTTTATTGAAGATAAAAAGCATATCGACCTGTCCAGCGAACCCCTTATCATCGTCTGTGCCGCCGGGACAAGGGAAAGTGTCCTGGGTGATATCATCAAGGATACAGCCATCTTCCGGGCCCATAAGGCAACCCCTGTAGTCATCACCACCATAGGTGAAGACAGGTTTGACCCCTATAGCGCCGATGTATTTAAAATCCCTGAAACAAAAGAACATTTTGCGCCGGTATTAAATACCCTGGTCGGACATATCTGGGGCTATTATGCGGCCCTTGCCATCAATGAAGGTTCCCGGTTCATGTATGATGCAAGGGCCGAGATCCAGGATCTCCTGGATGAATATACATCCATGGGCCATGATGTCTATGAGGTCCTTCTTGAAAAACGGTTCAGGGAAACCATTGCCCGGTTCTATAACCGGTTTTCAAAAAAACGCCGCCAAGGCGGATTTCCTGCTGCCTTGGGGCTTGATAATGCCACCAATATCACCCTGCTCTTAAAATATCTTTCCGGCCGTTTGCCGGTATCGGATTTTGAGATTGATTTTGATACAAAAGGCACTCCGACCAATATGCTGGACACATTTTTCAGTAATATCAATCATTCCATCAACATCATGGCAAGGCCCGTGGATGCCATCAAACACCAGGCAAAGACCGTCACTGTCGGCACCAGCAGGATTGCTGAAAAATTCGAAGGGATCATTTTCAATGAACTCAATATCAATAATATCCAGATCTCCCAGATCACCAATAAAAACGTCCTGGTTATCAAAAACCTTCAGGAAGTTATCGCCAGGGTCAACGGCGGGCTCCTTTACCGGATTTCAGGGCTGAGCCTGCTGGGTGAGGTAACGCCGGAAACCAGGATTCAAATCATTAATAAGACAGGGGAACTCAAGGAATCACCTTCCCGGGTGGAAACCGATCCCAGGCTCAAGGGCACTAAAAATATCATTGTCCGGGAAGGAAATGTTTATATCGGCAGGGGCAGAAAAGACAACCAGAACATCCTGGTTATCCCTGTGATTTCAGCAAACCCGGCTACCCCCAATATCATTGAATATATTTTATCCCTGAACATCAATTTCAGATCCTCTGATGATGTCCCCCTCCTGAAAAAAATCAAGGCTCTGGGCGGAAAATACAACCGGCTCAAAGACTGGATCCTTGAAAGTGGTAATTTCCAATGGGATGACCGGTATCTGAACCTGGTAGACATTGATACCCTGTTCGGAGATACGGCAGAAAAAGCGGTTGAAACAATTGTTTCAAGGATAAGATAAAAAAACCGGGTATAAGAAAGAAATCATCAGGCCCGGGATGGGTCCGTGTTTTTCTTCTCCTGAAGCGGCTCCTCAAAAAGGGTAATGGAAAAAGATGTTCCTTTTTCCGGGGTTGAATCCACATATATTTGCCCCCCATGTTCCTTGATAATCCCATATACCACGGAAAGCCCGAGCCCCACCCCCTTACCTTTTCTCTTTGTCGTATAAAAAGGTTCAAATATCTTTGACATCATTTCCGGGGGGATTCCGGCACCGGTATCAATGATTTCAATTCCCACGGTTTTTCCTGATTCTTTTCGAAAGGTTTTGATGGCAAGCCTTTTCTTTGTAGCACCGGACATGCTTTCCACGGCATTGGAAATCAGATTCATGATCACCTGTTTGATCTGATCCTCTGAACCGCATATCAGCGGCAAATTATTCTCAAGCTCTTCGATGACCCGTATCCTGTTTAATTTTAAAAGATTTGAATTCAAAAGCAGGGTCTGTTCTATCAATTCGTTCAGATCAAACCGCACAAATTCGACTTTGGATTGCCGGGCAAAGGTCAGGAGGTTGCCGACAATCCTCCCGATCCGTCTTGTTTCAGTTTCCATGAGCCCGAGATACTGAGCAAACAGATCCAGCTCCGGTTGTCTGATTTCATCTTCCTTCAGGATCCGCTGAGACAGCATCACAAGATTCAATATTCCTGCCACCGGGTTATTGATTTCATGCACCACAGATGAAGACAGTTTCCCCAGCGAGGCCATTTTATCCTGGTGAAGCAGGCGCTCATGGCTCTCTTTAAGCTGTCGCGTCCTCTCTTCCACCATCCTCATGAGGTAGTCCTGGGTCTGTTTTTCATCTGATTTTCTCTGGGTGATATCCCGGCTGATTTCAATGAATTTAGAGATTTTCCCTTTCTTTTCCCATATGGGGAATATGGCCAGTTCAGTATATCTTGGTTTCCCGTCACTCCCAAGCCGGGTCAATTCGGCCCTGCAATAGTGTTTTTCCCGGATCACCGCTTCCAGAGGGCATTTTTCATGACAATTGCTGCTGCTGCGTGTCATTTCCTTGAAGACCTCATAGCATTTGCGGCCAATGACGTTTTCCCGCTGGTAATCCATATGTTTTAGAAATGCATCGTTTGTCTCAAGGATTACCCGGTCAGGGGAAATAATCAGGATGAAGTCCTGGATACCGTTCAAGATGGTTTCCATTTCATTTTTGGGAAGCTTCACCATGGCTCCTTTAAAAAAAGGGATAAATAAGAATGGAACATAATTTATTTGATTCCTACCATATCATGTATAAAGGCTGCAAGAGGTTGCAGGAAAATAAGACCGGCTGTGGTAAAATCCGGCAGCCCGGCATTACACATGTCTGACAACAATTTCCGAAAAAAGGGCTGGTCTCAAAACAAAACACCTGTCGTAAAATCCGGCATTTTGAAATTTTTAACATTTTTTTACATCAAAAAGCAGAAATCCATAAAAACCCTTTTGGGATAAGCCTCTTCACGGTTTTTTTCCAAGAGATCCCAAACGGCATTATTCTTGCTCTTAATAATTTTAACAGGAAACAAACGAAAATACACAAAACAGACCCAAATCCACAAGGAGGCCCAAAATGACACAGACGCTTAAAAACAAACCATCAAAACAGAGTCTTTCCCCATCCGGCCATGATGAAGCCGCCCGCCCCTGCATCTGGATGCAGGCCGGTGTGGTCTCAAAAAAAGACTGCACCCGCCATCATGACTGTACCACCTGCAAATATGATACTGCCATGGAAAAACAGGCGGTTGCCGGAAAGCACCTGTCCTGGCAGGACGCCTTGAGAAAAAGAGCCGGCCTGGACAGAACCTGCCGCCATGCCCTGACCGGACGGGTTGACCACAGGTCATGCGCCATGAACTACAATTGCTCGCATTGCGATTTTGACCAACTGTTTGAGGACACTTTGTCTCTTGGCAAAGGGCCTTCAGGCACTGCCATGAAAGACATCAAAGGGTTCAAACTGGCCGGCGGATACCTTTTCCACACCGGCCATACCTGGACCTGTATTGAAAGCGGCGGCATCATCCGGGTCGGCATGGATGATTTCACCTTCAGGGTATTAGGCGGCCCGGACAGCTTTGATCTGCCCCTTATGGGACAGGAACTGAACCATGACAAACCCGGCTGGGGAATGAAACGAAACCGGAATCTGGCAGACATTCTTTCCCCTGTCAACGGCGTCATTACAAAGGTCAACCCTTCTGTGGCTGCATCCCCTGCCCTGGCGGAACAAAAACCCTATGAAGACGGCTGGCTCTTTACCATCCATAATTCCGACCTCAAAGGAGCCGTCAAACATCTCATGGCAGATGAAAAAAGCATGGCCTGGCTGAATGGAGAAATCACAACCCTGGAAGAAATGATTGAAATCGTCGCAGGCCCTCTCAGCACTGACGGCGGTCTTTTAATGAAGGATGTATTCGGAAATCTTCCGGCCCTGGGATGGAAAAATCTGACCCAAAGATTTCTCAGATCCTGATCAACCCGAAAATATGGGGGAATTTTAAATGAACCTGTCATTATTACAGAAAACTGCGCCTGACTGTCTCTGGACCCAGGCAGGCGTGGTACTGAAAAAAAAATGTCATACAGATTTCGCCTGCACCGGCTGCCGGTTTGAAAAGGCCATGGCAGCCGTGTGCCGGCACAATGAAATCCTGAAAGAAAATGGTTTTACTCCAAAGGGGAAAAAAGCAGGGTTTGTTTACTGGACGGACCGGCTCGCAAAAATGCCGCTTGCCAAACGGCCCTGCATCCATCACATGAAAGGTCATATCGGGTTTAAAAATTGCTCCAGGGTCTATCGGTGTATGGATTGCGAGTTTGAACAGTATTTTTATGATCAATTCAAAATCCATACCATATTAAAACCCGTTGATTTTGAAGATATCGACGGCATTTCGCTTCCCAGCGGATATTATCTCCATCCGGGTCATACCTGGATTAAAATTGAAGACCAGGGCATGGTCCGCATGGGCATTGATGATTTTGCAGCACGGCTTCTCGGCAAATTCGACCGCATCTCCGCCCCTCTCATGGGCAAAAAACTGAAACAGGGCAAGCCTGCGCTGACCCTGTTCCGTGAAGGCCATGAAGTGTCCTTTGTTTCTCCCGTCAATGGGGTGGTTGCCGAAGTCAATACAGAGATTACCCTGGCACCGGACCTGATCAATGACGATCCTTATACCCGGGGATGGGCCCTCATCATTTATTGCCCGGCCCTGAAGCAGGACTTAAAACGCCTTATGTTCATGGATTCTTCAAGAGGATTTATGGGCGAAGCAGTCAACCGGCTCCATGAATTTCTTGAAGAAGAATCCGGGATCAAGGCTGCGGACGGCGGCACACTGGTATCGGATATTTATGGAAATCTTCCGGGAACATCCTGGGAAACCCTTGTGGATAAATTCATTTTGCAAGGGCCTTAACGGCATCGGACAAAAAAATCCGGCAGTACCGGCAGAAATTATCGGATTTTGCGTCCACATCCGCAAGCTTCCGGCAATAATGCATGATGCAGTGCTGATCTTCGCAATGCCGAAGATCAAAGGCATGACCCAGTTCGTGGGCGGCTTCCTTGACAACCCTCTCCCGGCTCTTTTTCAGATCCCCGGCTTCAGGGTACTCAATGAGACGGGAGATGGAGATAACGGCCGCCCTGCCGCCCAGTTGGGCCTCGCCATAGACATGGGTCAGGATCGGGATAAAAAGGTCTTCCCTTGTTATGGCCAGCACCTTGATGCAATCCTTTGGCGCTTTTTTCTCCAGCTCGCCAAGGATGGCTGTGGAATAATACTGAGTTCTTTTTTCATCCCAGGCAAACAAAAGATCTTCCAGAAGGAATGCCACTCTTGTCTTGAACCCGAACATCTTTTCAACGGTTTCAGCAACGGCCTTGCTGATCCAGTCAGGAATCTCTCCGATGGGTGAAATAAGAATGATTGGGTCCGGGTTCATGGCCCTAAATACGGCAGGATACACTTTATTCCGGTTTAAGTTCGTAGCGGTTGATTTTATTGTACAGCGTTGACCTGTCAATACCGAGGATGGCGGAACTCTTTGAAATATTCCATCCGGTCTGAATCAGAACTTTAAGGATATGCTCTTTTTCAACATCATCCAGGGAAAAATACCGGGTTTTCAGCTCTTCTTCCCGGGATGTCCCGATGGGAAGGTCCAGTGGGGTGATGGTCCTTGTCCGGCACACCACCACGGCCCGCTCCACGGCATTGGAAAGCTCCCGGACATTCCCCGGCCATTCATAGAGCATGAGTTCGTCCATGGCATCCCGGCTGATCCGTTCAACCCCCCGGTTGACTTCCTGGGTGAATTTTTTCAAAAAATGTTCGGCCAGAAGGGGAATATCCTCTTTTCGTTCCCGCAACGGCGGCATGGTAAAGGAAATCACATTCAGACGGTAATACAGATCTTCTCGAAAGGTCCGGTCTTTGATAGCCTTTTCAAGATCTGCATTGGTGGCGGCAATCACCCTGAAATCGGCTGTGATGGGCTGGGTCCCGCCCACTTTATAAAATATTTTATCCTCCAGCACCTGCAAAAGATCAACCTGCATGCGCATGCTGATCTCACCGATTTCATCCAGAAAGAGCGTACCGCCGGAAGCCATCTCCAGGCGCCCCTTCCGGGTTTCCTTGGCATCGGTGAATGCGCCTTTCCGGTGCCCGAAAAGCTCGCTTTCCATAATGTGTTTGGGAATGGCCCCGCAGTTCACGCTGACAAAAGGACCGTTCCTGAACCTGGAATTGGAATGAATGGCCTTGGCTGCCAATCCTTTTCCCGTCCCGGTTTCTCCGGTAATCAGAACTGAGGAATTGACATCCCTGATATCTTCAATGAGCCTGAAAAGGTCCTGCATGACTTTGGACTGGCCGATCATGCTTTCAAACCGGGTCCGGATCTCATATTCTTCTTTCAGGAAAATATTTTCCTGTTTACGCGCCCGGTGCTCAATCAGTTTTTTGATCATCAGCCCCAGTTCATCCGGGTCAAAAGGCTTTAAAAGATAGTCAAACGCATGGGATTTCATGGCCTGGACCGCGGACTGGACAGATCCGAAGGCTGTGATCATGACCACATCAATATCCGGGTATTCTTCCTTGACATGGCTGAGCAGCTCCATGCCGCTCAGCCCGTCCAGCTGAATGTCCAGCAGCAGAATATCAAATCCCTTCTGCTTTAACAGGTCCACGGCCTCTTCCCCGCTGGCCACGGTGCCGACATCATAGCCGTCTCTTCTCAGCCACCCGGCAAGAGATTCGCGGATGACCATTTCATCATCCACGATCAGAATCCTGGTCTGTGCCATATTGATCTCCTTATCCAGAGGTTCAGGACAATCCCCTGGAAATATTAATCTTTGTTTTCTTTATCAGAGCAGCGAATCTAAGAACAGATGTTCCAGAGTATAAATAATTCTTTTTATAAACAAAAGAAATTTGATCATCAGCCATCATTTTTTAATCACTATCCGCTTTGACCCATTTTGCCATCACAAAACCATTTGCTTTGTTTCTGATATATTTTGAACTGTTGAGCTTTCGGAAAGTCATGGATTGTTGCAAGTAAACTTGAGTTTTGAGTTTGGGGAAAACCGATATAATTCAAAGACCGGACTTATAGACAAAGTCCACAGTGTAAAATTTTTAAAAAGCCAATACAAATCAAGACAGTTTTTCGTTAAAATTGAAGCCAAGATGAATGCAAGTTTTGTTAATTTTTCAAAAATACAAGGACATTTACAAGCGATCATGAAACTCCTAAAAACTAAGCGAAGAGTCCCCAGATGGAGTTTGTAAAAATAATTTCTTACTTGCTTAACCTAAGCATTCAAAATATATAACAATTATTATTTAATAATTGAAAATTATAGGGAAAGTTATGGCACCAAATTTCAATGATTCGGAGAAATTTTTAAAGGATGCTTCTAATGGCGAATTAGTCC
>MGTJ01000250.1:21143-23702 GCA_001799395.1 Desulfobacterales bacterium RIFOXYA12_FULL_46_15
GGTTCCGGCATAAATGTTGGTTGTAAAATGGGAGATCCTCGCCAGGACGCACCTCTTGGTGATATGCTATCTGCAGATATTTCAAACCATTTTTTCCCGGATGAAAAATACAATGGAGAAAGTTTGAGGAGTGTTTCTTCTAAAGTTCAAAACATCAAAAGTAAAAAAATTTTAAATGATTACCTTATTAAAAGGCTTCATCCAGTTGAGCTGTCAAAAGCTTTATCAACCATCCCTTACATAAAATGGAAAGGTATTTATACAGTAAATATTGATTATGGTATTGAGACTGCATACTCTGAAATAAAAGATAAAGTGCAAAATTTACATCCAATAATCCTTCCTAATGATCCTATCGCGTCCGATACCGATTTGGACCTCCCCTATTATAAGTTGCATGGTTGCATTATGAATTATGAAAGTAATATTATTTTTTCACATCGAGATTATACCCAAGCTCGAGAGAAAAATCTTAGGTTATTTGCTAACCTTACTGTTACACTATGTGAATCCTCATTATTATTCATCGGGTTTGGATTTGAAGACTCTGATTTCCATGACCTTTGGCAGAGTGTGAAAGATTATGGCGGGTCATCTTCCCAGCTAAAACCACATTATCTAATAAAACCCAATCCTCCTCCAAGCTTTGTAAAATCTATGGAAATCGAAGGTGTCACAGTAATTGATTCCAAAAGCGAAGATTTCTTACCTTGGCTCAAAGCAAATTTAAAAAAACAACCAGTGTCAATAGAGAACAAGCTGGTTGAAAGAAGTGCAAGCGTTACCAGGTGGGCGAAAGAACAATATTCAATATCTTTACCACCCAGACTTGCTGATTCATTGAAAAGGACATGTCAAATTGTGTCTGAATTAAATTCACCGGTTCGTTTGCCAGAAAACAGTAACTATCTGCGTGGATACCAACCTTTTTGGGATGATATCCAAAATCAATTGCCAATAAAGAGAGAAATAGAAGAGGATATTTTAGAAGATATAGCCGACTGGAAAAAATCTAAAAAACCAAAAATTAGTCTGCTATTAGGAGCTGCTGGTTATGGAAAAACTAGTGTGCTCATGCAAACCGCCTATGACATTTCAAGAGATAATGATGCCGTTGTGTTATGGGCAAAGCAAAACATGGAATTCAGACCAATTATAATTGCTGAATTCTGTAACTTTATTAAACAACCCGTGATATTATTCATAGATAATGGTCCTCAAAATATGTCTGCAATTCGAAGGCTTTATACGGATGCTGTTAGCAATAAATTTCATCTATATATTATTGTCGGTGCGCGGCCTAGTGAGTGGAATTCTGCAAGAGGAACAAGCTCCTTGTCTATTCTTTCTACATGGCGATTACCAAGACTTTCTGCAAATGAAATACACAATTTGTCAATCACCATAAAAAGATCCGGTTTATTGAAAGATAAAAATGAGAGCTTAACCATTGAAGAAATAGAAGACCATTTAGCCAATGTAGGTGAAAATCATTTAATAGCTGGGCTGAGGACTGTTTTGGCTGAAAGCGAGGCTAAGTTCAATGAAATCATTGCTGGTGAATACTACCGCATTGAAAATGAAATGGCCCGCAGTATATATCTATCTGTTGCTGTCTCTCATAGTTTGGGTTTGCATACGCCTGCAGCATTAGCTGCTAGATTATCTGGGCTACCACTGCTTGATTATCACACTAATATTGAAAAATACCTTGAAGATATTGTTCTTGAAGAAGAGGACAGAGTTTCTGGAGATTTATTATTCTATACTCAACATAGAGTTATTGCTGAATCATTGCTTGAATCTGTCGTTGACCCCAAAAGCACTGTAGAACTGCTTCATAAAATATTGAAAGCCGTAAATCCACATTCCTATCATGAATATAAGTTATTATCCAGAATCTATGATGAAGATTATCTATTCAAAACTTTAAAAGAGACTGGGCGAATTAGATCCCTATATAGATACTTAATGGATGAATTCCCATCAGATCCTTATATAAAACAACATGCGGCAATCTTTGAATCTAAAAACCAAAATTTTGAAACAGCACGCAACCTTGCCGATGAAGCAATAGATTTAGGGGATAGGCATCCCCACTTTCTAAATACCAAGGGAACTATTTGGCTAAGGGAAGCCATAGTTGAATTAAAACCTGATCGTGCTGAGTATGCTCTCAATCAAGGTGTAAAACTAATTCGAGAAAGAATATCAAAGGATACAGACAAAGAAATACATTATCACAGCCTCATAGATAAATTGCTTGATTGGGCGATAAAGAAAAATCATCTTTCTGAAGAACAAAAGCTGCGCGCCTTTGAAGAAGCCCAGTCAGACTTGGATGATGCATTAAGGTTGTATCCAATGAGTAGTGAGCTAAGCACTTTAATGGGCAGATTAAATATTGGTATCGAGGATATCCCTGAAGCTGAGAAAAAGCTCGAACGAAGTATTTACCTTGATGCTGGTAATGTTCGAGCGATTTTATTATTAGCAAACTTGCTCATTAAAAAAGGGGATGAACAAACTGCACTGAATTATCTAAATGATGGGATCACT